>JAYOXJ010000564.1:0-1502 GCA_038152725.1 Rhodospirillaceae bacterium | reverse complement strand
ACCTGCCCTCATGCTACAGGCCGTCAAATCTATGGGCCAGGTCAAGGATCAGAGCGCCATTGCGGCACTGAAGGAAATTATAGAAACTCACTCAAACCAAACGGTGCGCAAGCAAGCGACGCGCGTATTGAGCCACATCCTTGCCCGCCAGTATGAATAGCGTGTAATTGCCCACTCAATGGTGAGGTATTTAACCACCAATCCTCTCTGAGCACCCCGCCTCAGCCATACACCCTAAATCCATACTATACAATCACTTAGGGAAAACACTAGCGCCATTGGCATAGTTTTTGGTAATCCCCTCGTAGAATGCGTCACTTTCACCTTAAACGAGGAGTTTATCATGCGTATGTTTCTTTGGAGTCTGCTCGCTGTATGTCCGCTCTATGCGCAGAGCCCATCCATCGTAATATCTGAGATTATGTGGATGGGCAGCAGTTTGTCCAGCGCTGATGAATGGGTCGAATTATACAACGCCGGCGATTCTACGCAGGCACTAGACGGCTGGACGTTAACCCGGCTCACCTCCCTAGGCGAGGAAGCCATGCTAACCATCGAACAGGGAATGATTCGCCCCGGGGAAACTTTTCTTATAGCAAACTACGCTGCCGACCATGCCAATTCGCGTCTCGCGACGGTACCGGATTTAGTCGACGCTTCCCTTTCCCTTCCCAATAGCAAACTTCAACTCGCTCTCTACAATGGCTCACCTGAGTTCGGTGGCCAACTAATAGATATAGCAGACGACGGCAAGGGGGCACCTCTTGCAGGTGATTCTGCACAGAAGCGATCGATGGAACGCATCGATATATGGGGCGATGGACGCATGGAAAGCAGTTGGCATACAGCTGAAACAGCCTATGGTTGGGATCCGGACAGTCCAGAAATGGGTACCCCCGGACTCGTTCCTTCCCATATAAATCCACCTACACCGATGCGTCCGACCGCAATACAATCGACGAATTGGGCAACGATAAAAGCACAATAACAAAAAAGCCCCGGGATTAAATCCCGGGGCTTTTTCACAATAAGACTTGATACTACTTATTGCGTAAACTGCGTTACGTTGGCAATACCACCAGGCTGTGTCAGCGCAAAGACAATTAAGTTGACACCAAACTGGAGTCCGCGCTCACGCGCATCGGCCAGCGGGTCACCCCAATACCAGCTTACATTGAGATCGGAGAACACCACTGCAACACGGCCGCGTAGCTCTAACATCTCCATATCGAACACGTTACCACCAGGCGCTCCTCCCATGGGAGGACCATCTGGGAAGTCACAAAAGCTATAGTACAGCGGATGCGTCTTCGGGATCTTCTGCCATTTGGAACCGTCACTCCCCAATACAAGCGGGTCCTTCATCAGCGCTTTAAACTGTCTGTCAAACGGCGTACCAGAGACACCCGCCTCCTTGCCATCCAGACCGTTTTCACTGTCGCTCTGGCGGATTTCCTCTGAGAACATAAAACCACCGTTCTTGAGGTATTCGCCAAGGTTTT
>JAYOXJ010000563.1:0-1505 GCA_038152725.1 Rhodospirillaceae bacterium | reverse complement strand
GACTTCCACCGTGACGCCGCCCTTATCGGCGAACAGGTTGAGCAAGTGCGGCAGCATCTCCATGTCGCCGTACCAGGCGAAGCGGTCGCGCCGGCGCTGGTCGATGGCCGGCCGGCCGGCCTCGGCCGGGCCGTAGACGATGGTGACGGGCTGCACCATGACGCCCAGGTCCGGGGCCATCTGCGCCGCCGACAGCAATCCCGGGCGAAACGGCATGACGCGCGCGCCGTCGGTGCTGGAGCCTTCCGGGAACAGCACCACGGCGCCGCCGTAGGCGAGCCGCTCGGCGATGGTGAGCCGCTCGCGCGTCACCTGCGAGGCCTGACGCGAGACGAAGATGGTGTTGGCGATGCCGGCGAGGAAGCCGAACAGCGGCCAGCCCTTGACCTCGGCCTTGGCGACGAACTGCGCGTCGATCAGGGACGCCAGCACCGGAATGTCGAGATAGGAGGCGTGATTGGCGACGTAGAGCGTGCCGGGGCCGGAGGGCCGCTGGCCGCTTATCTTGACGTTGAGGCCGGTCAGCATGGCGGAGATCTGGAAGAACGGCTTGGCGAAAATTCGCCTGACGCGGCCGCCGAACGGGTAGGCGACGAGATAGCAGGGCAGCAGCATGCCGGTGACGGCGAGGAAGACGATAAGCCCGAAGCCGGCGCGGAGCGTGTGCAGGTTCACCGCTGCATCGCCTCTGCCATGGCCGAGAAGCCGGCGATCTTGTTCTCGGCGATCTTGTCCTTGGCGAAGTGGCGGATGTACTTGTCGGTGACCTTCTCGGTCTCGACCACGACGCAGACGTCGATGGTGTTGAACTGGTGGTCGATGACGGCACCGTCGCCGACGTAGGCGCCGAGCCTGAGATAGCCCTTCAGCAACGGCGGCAATTCGCTCTCCGCCAGCTTGGCGTCGATGTGCTTCTTCTTCATGGTGTTCATCTCGACGTAGCGGCCGGCGAGTGCGTGCGGACGCAGCCCCTTGGGCGCGCGGTGGAAGTGGTGCAGGAAGGCGAGCGCGCGCTTGGCCTCTTCCACGTTGGTGCCGTGGATCGAACCGCAGCCGAACATGATCTCGACCTTGTGCTCGAAGATGTAGTCGGCGATACCGCGCCACAGAAGCTGCATGGCGCCGCGCCGGCGGTACTCGGCGTTGATGCAGGACCGGCCCAGTTCCATGATCTCGCCGGGATGGGCGAGCAGGCCCGCGAGGTCGAACTCGGCCTCCGAATAGAACCCGGCCGACGCCTCCGCGACGGCGCCGCGAAGTAGCCGGTAGGTGCCGACCACTTCCGGATCGGCTTTGGTGCCGTGTTCGAGGTCGATGACCAAAAGGTGGTCGCAGATGCCGTCGTAGGGATCGACGTCGCGCATCAGCTTCTTGCGATTGGGCGTCGGCTTGGCGCCCATCTCGTCATAGAAGACGCGGTAACGCAGCGCCTGGGCGGCGTCGACTTCGGCTTCGGTTTCGGCGAGACGGACTTCCAGCGAATTGAATCGCAACGCTTGCATGGA
>JAYOXJ010000562.1:0-1509 GCA_038152725.1 Rhodospirillaceae bacterium | reverse complement strand
GACATCAGGATGATGATGACGTTCTTGCGGTTCAGGAAGATGCCGAAGATCCCGATGGTGAACAGGATCGCCGCGACCGTCAGATAGTGGGCAAGACCGATTTGGAGCATCAGATTCCCTTCCCCGTCTCGACCTTGCGGACTTCGACCGAATTGGCCGGGTTGCGGTCCAACTGGCGGCCGATGTTCTGTTTCTTTACGCCTTCGCGGCGGCGGTGCGTGAGCACGATGGCGCCGATCATGGCGACCAGCAGAACCATGCCGGACGCCTGGAACAGGTAGACGTAGTGGGTGTAGACCAGATCGCCGAGCGCATGCGTGTTTGTCGTGGCAGTCAGTGCCGGTGCCGGGTGGGCGACCGCCTTGGCGGCCTCGGGCCCGATCACCCAGCCGCCGACGAGGGTGGCGAGTTCAACTATCAGGATCAGGCCAACCAAGGCGCCGATCGGCAGGTACTGCAGGAAACCCTGCCGCAGTTCGACGAAATTGATGTCGAGCATCATGACGACGAACATGAACAACACGGCCACAGCGCCGACGTAGACAACGACCAGGATCATGGCCAGGAACTCGGCGCCCAACAGCACGAAGAGCCCGGCCGCGTTGAAGAACGCGAGGATCAGGAACAGCACCGAGTGGACCGGGTTGCGCGCCGAAATGACGAGCACCGCGGCAGCCACGGCGATGGCTGCGAACATGTAGAATGCGAGGGCCTGGATCATCGGGTGTCGTTACCTGTCTTGTTCACTTCCGGCCATCAGCGATACGGCGCATCGAGGCGCAGCCGCTCGCCGATTTCCGCTTCCCAGCGATCGCCGTTGGCGAGCAGCTTGTTCTTGTCGTAGAGCAGTTCCTCGCGCGTCTCGGTCGCGTATTCGAAGTTCGGCCCCTCGACGATGGCGTCGACCGGGCAGGCCTCTTCGCAGAAACCACAGTAGATGCACTTGGTCATGTCGATGTCGTAGCGCGTGGTGCGCCGCGAGCCATCGTCGCGCGGCTTGGCCTCGATGGTGATCGCCTGTGCCGGGCAGATCGCTTCGCAGAGCTTGCACGCGATGCAGCGTTCCTCGCCGTTGGGATAACGCCGAAGCGCGTGTTCGCCGCGGAAACGTGGGCTCAGCGGACCCTTTTCGTAGGGGTAATTGAGCGTCACCTTTGGCCGGAACATGTAGAGCAGCGTCAGCATCATGCCGGACACCAGCTCGCCGAGCAGGACGGTACGGGTACTCTTGCCAATGAATCCCATGATCTCCCCCTACCCCTTGACCGGCGCCATGTCGAACGCCAACAGCACGCCGGCGACCACGGCGACGGCCGCCAACGAGATCGGCAGGAACACCTTCCAACCCAGCCGCATCAGCTGGTCGTAGCGATAGCGCGGGAAGGTGGCTCGCACCCAAAGGAAAATGAAAAGACAAAACGCGATCTTGAGCGCGAACCAAACCGGCCCCGGCACCGAGGTGAACGGCGCCACGTCAACTGGGGGCAGCCAGCCGCCCAGGAACAGCAC
>JAYOXJ010000561.1:0-1515 GCA_038152725.1 Rhodospirillaceae bacterium | reverse complement strand
GGATTACCCTTTAGCGATCCTCTCGCAGATGGGCCAACCATACAAGAGAGTTCAACTATGGCCCTTGAAAATGGCATGTCAACCGAGGTCCTGTTTGAGCAATTAAAAGGTATTCGTGAACACATACATATTCCACTAATTGTAATGGGCTACTTTAATCCTGTGCTGCAATACGGAGTAGAGGCCTTTTGTCATAAATGCAAAGCAGTCGGAATCGACGGTGTCATTTTACCCGACCTCCCCCTAGAAATTTATCAACATGAATACCAAGCGATCTTTGAGCGCTATGGTTTGTCTATGATTTTCTTAATTACCCCCCAAACCTCTGACGAACGCATACGTGCCATAGAAGCTGCCAGCAGTACCTTTATCTACATGGTGAGTTCTGCAAGTACCACCGGAAAGGTCAACGGCTTTAGCGATGAAAACAGAGCCTATTTTAAACGCATAGCTGATATGCAACTCAAGGTACCAACGGTGATTGGATTCGGAATTGCAGATGCAGAAACTTTTCAGCAAGCCACCGCCTTCAGCAAGGGAGCGATCATCGGATCGGCCTTTATCCGCCACCTCAAACAACAGGGGGTGGATCAAATAGCGCACTTTATACATTCATTAAAACCATCGTATCTTTAAAAAATACAAAAGTCAACTTCTGAATGCGCTTTTATTTTGTTTAGTTCCGGGGTTATTGCCCTTCTCATCTGAGCCCCATATTGTGGGTAAAGTGCGCTGGGTCATGGGTGGAGACGTGGGAATGCAACCCATGGATTACTTCGACCTACTTTATAGGGATCACCCTTTGTGTACCTCATCTATGCTCTGATAAAAATGCTGAGAGAAAGTCTCTCGGCTAACGCGTGAATACTGGCTTTAAGGTATCCTTTGTCTGGATAGGGTCGAAGCGATACCCCTCTGCCTCAAAATTCTTGATGCTTTCCAGGTCTGGCTGCCGTTCTTCAACTAAATAACGAGCCATAACACCTCGCATACGCTTGGCATAGAATGATATGATCTTGAAGGTTCCATTTTTAAAATCTTTGAATTCAGGATGTACAACTGATTTTTCTAGCGCCTTAAAATCAATAACCTTGCTGTATTCTTTACTTGCCAAATTCACCACCAACTCATCGGGTTGCAATTCATTACGAAAGACTTCGGTTAGTGGCTTCTTCCAAAATTCATAGAGAGAAGACGTCTTTCCGATAGCCAGCGAAGTTCCCATTTCTATGCGATAGGGTTGTATCTTATCTAGAGGCCGAAGCATGCCGTACAATCCTGAAAGGATTCTCACTCTATCTTGCAAATCTTGGGCTTTAGATAACTCCAGGCTTTGAACGTCAAAACCTTTATAAACATCTCCATCAAAAGCATATGCTGCAGGCCGAGAATTTTCATCAGTTGCCGTCAATGAAAAAGATTGATTCCTCTGAAAGTTCAACGTAGCCAAATCTGAAGAAATATGCATCAGTTTTTGAAGCTCAGGAGCTTTAAGCTTTTTGAGTTCTCTTTGAA
>JAYOXJ010000560.1:0-1517 GCA_038152725.1 Rhodospirillaceae bacterium | reverse complement strand
CCTTTCTGTCATTAAGAACTTCTAACTAGCCAGCATTAAAAGTCGTAGACTACACGGGCATAGAAGGATCTATTCATCGGATCCTGCAACGCACCAAGTACCCCCGCAAACTCCGGCGAACGCTGCGCTTCACGGTCGGTCAGGTTACGACCACCCACTGAGAAGCTCAACTCACCATCGAACACTTCCACACCGCGGTAGGTGTAGGTGGCATCCAACTGGGCCCAGGCCTTCACACCTGTCACGTTAGTTTGCGGCAGGTAAGTGCCACCGAAACTATTCAGGAAGGTGAACAGCGGACCGTCGTAGTTCATGTCATCTACATAACGGGTGATCGCGTTGATGGAGTGGTTGCCACGGGTCCAGCCCAGAGTCAGGTTAGCCTTGATCTGAGGCAGGCTCGGTGCAGCACCGGTCTGGTCGTTGTACAGGCCGGCACCATCGGTGATTGGATCGGTCGGCTTGGACTGATACAGGAACTCATCGATGTAAGTGGCCTGCAGGTTGATGCGGAAATCACCAATGTTATCCAGGCTGAAGCGGTAGTTTGCCTGCAGGTCATAGGCAGTTACCTTCACTGTTTCAGCATTGCTTGAACCCAGGCCATTGATTTGCAGAATGGTCTGTGGGTATTGTGAGTCTCGGATGATGTCCTTGTTGGACAGTGGGTTGTTGATCCATGCGATCAACTGATCCACGCTTGGACGGGTGGCAGCGGAGAGGCCGTCACCAGTAAAGCCTGTGGCTCGCTGGAAGTTCAGGAAGTCGAACGCCATGATGTCCTGCGCACCGGTTCCAATGATTCGATTTCTGAAATCGGTCTCGTTCCAGGTGACGGCCAGATCGAAGTCACCCACGTTGATGTCGAAACCAAACTGCTTGGAACTGGAGTTCTCATTCTGCAGATTCGGGTTACCGCCGGAACAGGCGGTAGTGAACGCATCGTGAGGACCAAAGCGGTCAGTTACCGTGGACAGGCCGCAGGTGATCGGATTCAACAACTGCTCCAGAGAGGGTGCGATGAACGCATCACCCTGGGTAGCCCGCAGGGTCAACCAGTCAGTCGCCTGCCAGGTCAGACCGTACTTGGGATCCGTGGATTCCTGTCCGGTGGAGAATTCCTCACGACGTACCGCCGCGGAAAGTTCCAGGGTGGACAGGATCGGGAAGGAGAACTCAGCAAAGTAAGCGTCAGTCTCCCGGTCGCCGCTAGTGATGATTTCCTTGTCCGCACTACCAATCCAGGTGTCACCGGCAATCTCAACCAGTGAAGGCACGTTGGTGTAGGAGTCATCACGCCACTGGTAACCGATCGCCGCACCGATGGGGCCGCCAGGCAGTTCGAATCCACCTAGCGGGACCGTGCCGTTGAGCACGAAATCGATGGTGTCCAGGGTATCCAGAACACGCTCGGTGTCGCGCGCAGCAATCGCATTCATGACGTGAATGCTGTTGTTGTCCGCCGGGTTGGTAACGAAGAACGGGTTGTAACAGGCATCACGATCCCTGGCCACATC
>JAYOXJ010000559.1:979-1520 GCA_038152725.1 Rhodospirillaceae bacterium | reverse complement strand
ATAAATAGGCTGCAAGAACTGCCGTATTCAGAGTGACTGTAGGCATTTGGCGAATACCAGTTACAGCTGAGGGCTGCACCTTCTGGAACATTGGAAACCGCCGCGGTGATTGTTTCACCTGACTTTCTTGTACCAACAATTTCAACAGCAGGTACTGGAGTGATTGGTCGCCGGGTGACAGGGCCGACTGCAACCCATCCGGAGAACCAGCTCGGAAGACCCGCCTTGGTAACACTGACCGTTAAATAAAAAGTACCCTTAGGACTCGACGGAGTGTAACTACAGCTCCGAGAGTAAATGGTGTTGCTGTAGCTTCCCCCTGACTGCCACGTACAAGCCACGGCTGCGCCTTCGTCTATAGTCCCAACGCTGGCGGTGAGGGTTGAGCCAACATAACTCTCCCCGCTAATGGTCAAAGCCGGCGTATTGATCATTCTCAGAACGCAACTTGAACAAATCTCACGAGCGGTCACTTCAAGTACCGATGACCCGTCTAACTCGACACTAACATCCAAGTAAAGCGGCTTATTTTCTGGAACCG
>JAYOXJ010000559.1:429-969 GCA_038152725.1 Rhodospirillaceae bacterium | reverse complement strand
AACCGTCACAGAGCAGTCCGAGCCAAACACTTGTCTGGCCCCTCCCGAGAGATTGTTGTGCCAGGAACATGCCACAACGGCACCCTCAGGAAGGTCGTCAACCAGTGCATTCATGGTTTGCCCAGAGATTGCCAACCCAGTGACTCGCAGTGACGGCGTCGGGCTTTGGGCGACCTCTTCTGCTTGCTCTTCAGATTGGCTCTCTTGTTCAGCTGGCTGTTCCACTGGAGAAGTGGCTGGAGGTCTGCTCACGGGACGACTGGGTGGGTTTGGTGCTGGAGCAGGCGCGGTCTCTACGGATTCGCTTTCTTCAGACTTAGTCTCCTGCTCCGTTTCCTTGTCTTCCTCAGTTGAGTTTCCAGCCGAGCTTGGAGACCAAATTGAAGTCAACATAACTCTTCCAACCCAAGAGGAAGTTGAGGTCTTAACCTGATGCCTCACGGTGCTTCCAGTGCGCTCGGCTAATGCCTCACAGATCTTCTTTGCCTTGGTGAGGGCTCTTTCTCTTTGCTCTGCTGAAAAGTCGGGCGAGACAACCGA
>JAYOXJ010000559.1:0-419 GCA_038152725.1 Rhodospirillaceae bacterium | reverse complement strand
CAAGAGCAGCAATCTTTTCAACGGCTAGATCAGCAACTTCTGGACTAACGGTCGATGACGAAAAATCTACGTCAGGAAGGCTGGTCGTCTTTGAAACGGTTGCCGAAGTTGAAGATTCCGAAGAAGACTCATCGGACTCAGAATCTGGGGCCGCAGCAGTCTCGTCGAGTTTGACGCGGATGTACACCGAGCCAACAAAGCTTGCGACGGCAGTCGGCTTGGCTTGATACCAGTTTTCAAGTCCATACTCTTGTGAGAGAAAGTCGCAGGCAACTTTGGCCTGCAGGCGAGATTTCACCCTCAGGTCGAAATCGGAGCCCTCCAGGTACAAACCACTGCAAATGAACTTGCCTGGCCCCTCGGTGTCGGCCCAGTATGAGGTGAGATCTGCCTCCTGCGTCTGGGTAAGCGAGGTTGAG
>JAYOXJ010000558.1:0-1523 GCA_038152725.1 Rhodospirillaceae bacterium | reverse complement strand
GGTATCTGTGTTCTGAACCGAAAGCGACGGGAGGCTGTAGCTGAGGTCTTTTATATTGTCCAGCCCCAGCGCCTGCATTTGGTCCTGGGTAATCGCGGAAACCGCGATTGGAGTGTCCAATATATCGGTTTCGCGCCTTGTCGCTGTAACCTCTATGGTTTCGAGTTCAAAAGCTGCCTCATCGTCTGTTTGCGCTTCTTGTGCAGCTGCGCCAAACGCATAGAAAACAGCAATCGCACCTAGCATTCTAATAATCAGATATTGCTCACGTTACTCCCCCCTTTTCGAAGAGCGTTTAATTTAATTTCAGAATTCGTCCTGCAGCTAGCGATTAAAATTTAATCGCTCGGTGTTGTTTTAGATTCAAGCTAATTCTGCAGATTTCCCGAAAACTGACGGATTGTGTTTAATCCCGATGACACGCGATAATGACAGCGCTGTCATAAGACAAGTTTATAGACAATAATGACAGCGTTGTCAAATTATTTTAAACTCTTAGATGGTTTACCCATTAAGACACGTTCCGGATCACCCACAAACCTGTGGGCTGACCCGGAAAACCATGCGAAAATTGCGGGCGATCTACCGGTCCATGACGCTAGCATTACCGACAATCGCTCGATCTGGTATGACGAACCCAATATGATGCACAGAGCCACTCTAGACGATGTCGCTGCACTTGCCGGAGTTTCCATCAAAACTGTTTCGCGGGTAGTTAATCGGGAACCAAATGTCCGAGAGGCCACACAGCAAAAAGTCAATGAAGCGATTGCCGAGCTTAACTATAAACCCAATCCTTCTGCTCGAAATCTTGCCAGTCAGCGTTCGCACCTTATTGCGCTAGTCTATGACGACCCATCCGCCTACGAGCTGCCTAGCGCCGGCTACATTATAAACATGCAGGAGGGCGCCCTGAGAGCCTGCAAAGGTGCCAATTATGATCTGCTGATTCATCCCTGTAATTACCGTGACAGGCACGTTGGTGATGAGCTTCGCTCACTCATCGAGCACGCCAGACCCGATGGCCTGATTCTGGCCGCACCCCTCTCCAATATGCCGCGTATTGTCGACGCTATCGAGGAAACTGGGACGCCTCTGGTAAAGCTTTCGCCGGGCAAAGGCCGAGACCTTCGATTCTCCATCTCTACCAATGACGAAGAAGTCAGCGCTGAAATGACCTGCTATCTGGCATCTCTCGGACATCGAAGAATTGCCTTTGTGACCGGGCATCCCAGTCACAAGGCCGTAGCCAACCGGTATAGCGGCTACAAAGGCGGCCTTCGCAAATCGGGTATTCAATATTCTGAAAGCCTTGTAGTAAAGGGCGACAACTCGCTGGGTTCCGGCGAAAGGGCAGCCGAGAAACTGCTGCAGGGGATAAACCCGCCCACCGCGATTTTTGCTGCCAACGACGACATGGCAGTAGGAGTACTAAGAGCAGCGGAGAGACTCGGAATTAGTGTGCCTCAGCAGCTTTCAGTGGCGGGGTTTGACGATATCGCCCTGGCACGTCAGGTCCATCC
>JAYOXJ010000557.1:0-1524 GCA_038152725.1 Rhodospirillaceae bacterium | reverse complement strand
TCGAACTGGACCACGTCGGCGCCGGCGGCGAACAGGTCCTTCATCTCCGCGTTGACGGCGGCAGCGTAGTCCATCGCCAGTTCCGCTTCGTCCTCGTAATGATCGTTCTGCGCCTGCTGGCTCATGGTGAAGGGGCCGGGGACGGTGATCTTGATCTTGCGGTCGGTATTGGCGCGGAGGAACTTCACGTCCTCGACCTCGACCGCATGCATGCGTTTGATCTTGCCGACCACGCGCGGCACCGGATTGGGATGGCCGGAACGGTCGAGCGCGGTGCCGGGATTGTCGATGTCGACGCCTTCCAATGCGGTCGCGAAGCGGTTGGAATAGCTCTCGCGGCGCATCTCGCCGTCGGTGATGATGTCGAGACCGGCACGCTCCTGGTCACGGATGGCGAGGATGGTGGCGTCGTTCTGGGCTTCCTCGAGATAGGCCGGATCGACGCGCCACAATTCCTTGGCACGGGTGCGTGGCGGAAAGCGCCCGGCCAATTTGGCGCGGTCGAGTAGCCAGTTGGGCTGGGCGTAGGAGCCGACCAGCGACGTCGGCAAAAGCGTGTTGATCTTGGCGGTCATGTTAAGGGTCCCTCCCCGATTGGAGGGCGAGCCTAGCAAATCGATCGCCGGGCGCCAATCGATCAAGCCCGTTAAATCAGGCCCATTTCCTTGAACGACGAATGGCCGCGCTTGGAGATGACGATGTGGTCGTGCAGCACGATGCCGAGGCGCTCGCCGGCCTCCGCCACTTCCTTGGTCATCTCGATATCGGCGGCGTACGGCGTCGGGTCGCCGGACGGGTGGTTGTGCACCATAATCAGCGCGGTGGCGCCCAGTTCCAACGCGCGCTTGATCACCTCTCGCGGATAGACCGGGGTGTGGTTGACGGTGCCTTTCTGCTGCACCTCGTCGGCGATCACCATATTTTTGGTGTTGAGGAAGACGATGCGGAACTGCTCGTTCATGTCGTGACCCATCTGCGCCTTCAGGTAGCGGATCAGCTTGTTCCATGAAGACAGCACGGGCTGCTCGGCGATTTCCGCCTGGCCCATGCGCCCGGCGAGCGCTTTGACGGTCTTCAGCTCGACGATGGTCTGGTAGGTGACATCATCGAGTTCGGCGAGGCGTTCGGGCGTTGCCGAGAAGACGCCGGCAAGGCCGCCGAACTTCTCGATCAGCTGCTTGGCCAGCGGCTTCACGTCGCGGCGCGGGATCGAATAGAACAACAGCAGTTCCAGAAGCTCGTAGTCGGCCAACGCGTCGGCGCCCTGGTTCATGAAACGGTCACGCAGGCGCTGGCGATGGCCCCAGTAATGCGGCCGGTTGGTGCCTTCGTCCTTGGCGTCCTCGACGTCCTCGGGCGGCGGCATGTCGCGCAGCGCCTGGGCCAGTTTCGCGGTCGGGTCGGAACCTGTGAACTTCCAGTTGCGCCGCACCTTGTCCCAGCTGCCGCCGACGTCGCGCAGTACCTTACGATAGGGATGGGTGTCGCCGCCGATGCGGTACTCGGTGGCGTCGGCGGTGGAGT
>JAYOXJ010000556.1:0-1525 GCA_038152725.1 Rhodospirillaceae bacterium | reverse complement strand
CTAACCACTTGGATCTCCGCCGCGATATGAAGGCCTCCGATCCCCTCGCCGGGGCCATCGCGTAAAATCTCCGCGCCGTCACGGCGCGCAGCGCCGCCGCGGCCGAGGCCGCCGGCCGGCCCCAAGGCTCGCGCCAAGGTCAGTTCCGGGCCGAGGACCAAATTGAGCTTGCGCTCCAGGTCTGTCAGGTTGCCGCGCGCCGTCCGAACCACTTGGATATCCGCCTCGATATGAATCCCTCCGATCCCATCGCCGTGGACATCGCGGAAAATCTCAGCGCCGTCAAGGCGCGCATCGCCGCCGCGGCCGAGGCCGCCGGCCGCGATCCGGCCGCCGCCCAGCTGGTCGCGGTGGCCAAGACGCATGGCGCCGATGCGATCCGCGCCGCCATCGCCGCCGGGCACTGGCTCTATGGCGAGAACCGGGTACAGGAGGCGGAACTCAAGTATCCGGCGCTGAAAGAGGAATTTCCCGAGCTCCGGCTGCACCTGATCGGCCCCCTGCAGTCGAACAAGGTGAAGCGCGCGGTGGAGCTGTTCGACGCCATCGAGACCATCGACAGGCCCAAGCTGGCGCGCGCCATCGCACGCGAGATCGCGGCCCAGGGGCGCCGGCCGAAATGCTTCATCCAGGTCAATACCGGCGAGGAACCGCAGAAGGCCGGCGTTCTGCCCGCCGAGGTGGACGCCTTCATCAAGCTCTGCCGCGATGAGATCGGGTTGCCGGTCGCAGGCCTGATGTGCATCCCGCCGCACGACGAGGAGCCCGGCATGCACTTCGGGCTCCTGGCCGAAATGGCCAGGCGCAACGGTTTGAGCGAGCTTTCCATGGGGATGAGCGCCGACTACGAGAAGGCGATCCGCTTCGGTGCCACGCTGGTCCGCGTCGGCACCGCCATCTTCGGCGCGCGCGGCAGTTTCACCCCGGCGGATGGATGAGCATCCAGGTCTCCGGGCCGGCCGTTCGCAGCACCTCCAGCAGATCTTCGGTCTTGAGCGCGACGCAGCCTTCCGTCGGCATGTAATCGGGCTCGGCCACGTGCAGGAAGATGGCGCTGCCCACACCCGGCACCGGCGGGCGGTCGTTGTGGCCGAGCACGCAGATGACGTCGTAGAGGGCATCTTCGCGCCACAGTTCCTCGTGGCCGGCGGCGAAGGGCAGCTTGACGTGGCGGTTGTAGAGGGCGTCGGCGGGGTCGTCGCACCAGCCGTCGTCGGGCGCCAGCGGCCTTGCGATCAGGCCCATTGTTCGGGGTTCTTCGGCCAGGCGGTCGGCGCGGTAGAACAGCGCTCTCAGCTGCCAGCGCCCGGCCGGCGTGGCGCCGTCGCCCTCGCGCTTATCCGGCACGATGCCGCTCCGGCCCAAGGCACAGGCGTAGTCGTGGCCCTGCCAACGGAGCCTGCCATCGGGGAACACCTCGATATCCATGACGGGTCAGTGTGCGGCGGGGAGACCTGAATTTTCAAGGCCCGCTATCGATTGCGCGTCAGTTGATCGCCTGGCTCATGCCGGCCGGCGTCTCGGC
>JAYOXJ010000555.1:0-1529 GCA_038152725.1 Rhodospirillaceae bacterium | reverse complement strand
ATTTAAACACTCATTTAATCTTAATGCAAACGCTCCGCGAATCACCCCTGAAATTCACGCTCCTTTCAGAGGAAGTTCGTGAGTTTTGCTCCGACCCTGACAAAGCTCTATTTGACAGTAAATCTGCGGAATTTAGGACAGTTCTCCAGACTTTGCTGGATAATGATGATCCCAAAGAAAAGTCACTAACGAGTTTTGCCCGTCTCCTTCTTGGTAATGAAACAGAAGAGATTGATAGGCTTGAAATCGTTGTCCCTATCATTCCACTTCCTGAGGTTACTTTTGATCAACATGCAGTCTACCTGACAGCCATCCGTCTGATGGCCTCTGGTGCAAAAATCTGCTTCATTTTCCTTGAGAGATTTGCGGAGTATGTACTTGAGGAGTCTTACATTCAACGTGGAGGGGGAGGCACCGGGATGAGTCAGAAACATAAAGACTACATCGAAGGAATGTTGAAGAAGGAATTTGAAGACTTAAGCGAGGATTACAGTGGTCTAAAGGAGAAAATGCACTTTTATTCTGAGAATGAACTAACAGAGAAGTATGCAAGCAGCGTTTCGTTCGATAAAGAATGGATAAAGCACCGTTTTCCACTTGAGCCTGTAAAAAAGATGAATAAGGATTTCCGCTTTGGGTTGAAAGGTAGCGAGGATTGCTCAATTTATAGCAACATGCTACTTCGTAGTTTCCTACTTGTCAAAGAGCACATGACTAAGTTGGATGGTTCAGAACAAGATAAATGTACAGTTCTGTTAATTCCATCAATACGACATTATATCGCAGCGCAATTGGAAATCCCCGAAGCACAAATCTTGCAAACTTGGTATTTTGATACATATCTGCTGTATTCTGATTGGTTTTTGGACTATGCAGACAGGAAAAAAAATCCACCAGCCCGTCTGTACAGTATCCAGGGCTGGGGTGAATTAGATTCGGATTCGCTAGATTGGTATGCGAAAAACAAAATGGAGTTTGTTTGGTTGTTGAAAAATCATCCATTGTGTTTAAAGCAAATGGGGTTCCTATCCGAAGCGGAAATTTTTGAAAATGAAAACGATGTTGTTGGCCGTCTCAACGTAATCCGTGAGCAAGCCAAATCATTGGTAAAGGACAACGAAAATTTTCCTACAAAGAACTTTGATCTGTTCGCACAACTCTTTGGTAACGAATTCACTAAAAAGAAGACGGCGGGAGAGGTTCAGTGGTCGACAATTATGTTGGTATACTTTCGAATGCTGTTATTCATCCGGGAAGAGAACTCAAGGAAAGGTCAAAACGATTTTGTAGATGTAAAAATACAATGCGGAGACTTAACTCCTGATAAGATGGAGGGTATCCCCACAGCGTTGAAAACTCTTCAAAACAGGGTTTCTGTGATTGATACATTAAAGGAACTAGGCCTAATTAACATAAATTCGAGAAAAAATGGAGTTCCAGAGACCATCGAAGTTGTACTGTTTAATGTGAATATCAGGCAGTAAACTTACCGATTGAGAGTTTTTAGTGGGACTATTATGCTTCCATTG
>JAYOXJ010000554.1:1239-1534 GCA_038152725.1 Rhodospirillaceae bacterium | reverse complement strand
CAGGTGCTGCATGCCGGACGTTATGGCATGCACGAGGACATCGTCGCGCCGTCGGCCATCCAATCGCCGATCAACCGCTTCCAGCCGCGCGAGATGACCGAGGCCGATATCGAGGCCACCATCGCCGCTTTCGGCAACACCGCGCGGCTGGCCAAGAAGGCCGGCTACGACGGTGTCGAGGTGATGGGCTCGGAAGGCTACCTGCTGACCGAGTTCCTGGCGCCGCGCACCAACCAGCGCAGTGACGATTGGGGCGGTTCCGCCGAGAACCGCATGCGCCTGCCGCTCGAGGTGG
>JAYOXJ010000554.1:863-1229 GCA_038152725.1 Rhodospirillaceae bacterium | reverse complement strand
CGACGACCTCGGCCGGCTGGCGGCCTTCCTGGGCGAGCGGGCGAAGGGAGGCTGTACGCTGATGGTGACGGGCGGCTTCTCGCCCGACGGGCCCGGCCGGTTGAAGCCCGGCGCCGGCGTCTTCGACAGCGAGGACCAGGTGCCCGAGCACCGGCGCGTCACCGATGCGGTGCACGCGGCGGGCGGGCATGTGCTGCTACAGGTGCTGCACGCCGGACGCTACGGTATGCACGAGGACATCGTCGCGCCATCGGCGATCCAGTCGCCGATCAACCGCTTCCCACCGCGCGAAATGACCGCCGCCGATATCGAGGCCGCCATCGCCGCCTTCGCCGCCGACACGGCGCGCATCAAGAGCGTGCTGAC
>JAYOXJ010000554.1:0-853 GCA_038152725.1 Rhodospirillaceae bacterium | reverse complement strand
TGACGATTGGGGCGGGGCCGCCGAGAACCGCATGGGCCTGCCGCTCGTGGTGGTGCGCCGGGTACGCACGGAGGCCGGGGCGGATTTCGTCATCATGTTCCGGCTTTCCGTCCTGGACTTGGTGCCGGGCGCGCCGGACGCTGACGAGACGCTCGCGTTCGCGCGCGCGCTGGAGGGTGCCGGTGTCGATATCGTCAACAGCGGTATTGGTTGGCATGAGGCGCCGATCCCGACCATCGCCCAGGCCGTGCCGCGCGCCGCCTTCGCCGCCGACACGGCGCGCATCAAGAGCGTGCTGACCATTCCCATTGTTACCTCCAACCGTATCAACACGCCGGAGATGGCGGAGCGCGTGCTCGCCGACGGCCAAGCCGACATGGTGTCGCTGGCCCGGCCGTTCCTGGCCGATGCCGACTTCGTCGCCAAGGCGGAAGCGGGCGAGGCCGTGGCCATCAACACCTGCATCGCCTGCAACCAGGCCTGCCTGGACAACTACTTCGAGGGCAAGACCACGACGAGCCTGGTCAATCCGCGCGCCGGGCGCGAGACGGAACTCACCGTCAAGCCGGCGACCTCGCCGAAGCGGGTCTGCGTCGTCGGCGCCGGGCCGGGCGGGCTGGCGGCGGCTGACGTGCTGTCGAGGCGCGGCCATCACGTGGTGCTGATGGAAGCGGCCGACCGGATCGGCGGGCAGTTCAACCTGGCGCGCCGCATCCCCGGCAAGTACGAGTTCGACGAAACGCTGCGCTACTTCCGCCACCGGCTCGACGCCGGCGGGGTGGATGTGCGCCTGGGGCATGCCGCCGACGCCGATGGCCTCCTCCAGGAAGGCTTCGCCGACGTGGTGCTGGCC
>JAYOXJ010000553.1:0-1538 GCA_038152725.1 Rhodospirillaceae bacterium | reverse complement strand
CCGCCCTTTACTTGCTCGTCTTCATCGACTTGCTTTACCAGAACGCGATCTCCCAGTGGAGTGATTTTTGGTTTACTCATATTCCTTAGTTTTTGGGTTTAGTTAGATTATATTTTATGATTAACAGGCGGAAGTAAGGTGCATGAGCACCAACATCCTAAATTTTGGAGAAGCAGTTTTTCAGGATCCCTTCTTTTCTTCCTTATCATCGTCAACCACTTCAAAATCGGCATCGACTATGTCATCTTCTTTGGATTTCTCACTGCCTCCCGACTGTGTCTTTGCACTGTCTTTGCTAGATGAGGAGGAAGAATCAGACCCCGCTTGGGCGGCTTGTTTAGCCAGTTCCTCAAAACCCTTTTCTAATTTTTGCTTGGCTTCTTTGAGGGATGAAGGTGTGGAGGACGGTTCATCCAATACTTTTTTAGCATCGGAGAGCATATCGCCTATTTTCTTTTTTAAATCTTCAGGTGCCTTATCTCCGAGATCGGACAATTGCTTTTCGCATTGATAGACCAAGGAATCCAATTCGTTGCGGGTTTGAACAGATTCTTTTTTCTCTTTATCCTGCTCTGCAAATTTTTCTGCTTCCTTCTTAAGTCGCTCAACTTCCTGTTCGTCCATGCTAGAGGAACCGGAAATGGTAATTTTTTGATCCTTGCCAGTATCCTTATCCTTGGCGGTTACATTAAGAATACCGTTAGCATCGATGTCGAAAGTTACCTCAATTTGGGGCGTTCCGCGGGGTGCGGGACGGATACCATCAAGCTTGAAAGTCCCGAGAGTTTTGTTGTCCTGCGACATGGCTCGCTCGCCTTGCAAAACCACAATATCAACTGCAGGCTGGTTATCAGCAGCGGTTGAAAAAACCTGTGATTTTTTGGTTGGAATTGTGGTGTTACGCTCAATCATTGGAGTCGAAACAGCCCCTGCAGTCTCAATACCCAAGGTCAGTGGAGTGACATCCAAAAGCAATACATCGTTCACATCTCCCTGAAGAACCGCTCCCTGAATTGCTGCTCCAATGGCAACCACCTCATCGGGGTTGACCCCTTGGTGAGGGTCTTTGCCACCCAGTTCTTTGGCAATTTCAACCACGCGAGGACTTCGGGTCATACCCCCAACTAAAACCAGGTTGCCAACCTCTCCGATGCTCAACCCGGAATCATCCAAGCAGGATTTGAAGGGATTCTTGGTTCTCTCGTACAAATCGTCACATATCTGCTCCAGTTTTGAACGGGAAAGAGTGACATTCAAATGCTTAGGCCCAGATGAGTCTGCAGTGATAAAAGGAAGATTGATATCAGTGGATTGGGAAGATGAAAGTGCCATCTTCGCTTTTTCCGCTTCTTCTTTAAGGCGCTGCATGGCCATAGGATCTCCAGCCAAATCAATTCCCTGCTCTTTTTTAAAATCTTCTACCAGCCAATTAATGATTTTATCATCCCAGTTATCTCCGCCCAATTGAGTATCGCCATTGGTTGCCTTAACTTCGAAAACACCATCGGCAATTTCTAGTACACTTATGTCAAATGTTC
>JAYOXJ010000552.1:0-1541 GCA_038152725.1 Rhodospirillaceae bacterium | reverse complement strand
CGCCGCCTTCATCAGGAAGGGGGCATCGTTGCCGGCAAGGATCAGCCGGGCGCCCATCGCGACGTAGTCCTTCATGATTGCCGGGTCGTAAATGCCGCCCATGCCGAGGAACTTGCCATGTTTGGCGCAGGCCGCCGCAGCGGTCTCGTAGTGTTTGGCGACGCGCGGGTCGCCTGCCTGCCCCGGAATACCCATCTCGATGGTCAGATCGCTGGTGCCGAAAAGCAAGGCGTCGATGCCGTCGATGGCAGCCATGGCTTCCGCGTTCTCGACCGCCTCTTCGGTTTCCAGCATGACAATCAACAGAGTCGCGTCGTTGATCGCCTTCGTCGCTTCATCCACAGGCGTCGGCACGAAGTCCAATTGCGGCAGCGAGCCAGTGATCGAGCGCCTGCCGATCGGCGGATACTTAACGTTCTCGACCATGTTTTTCGCGGTCTGAACATCGTCGACATGGGGGACGACAATGCCCTGGGCCCCTGCATCGAGAATGCGGCTGGCGTGGAAATGCTGAAAGCCCGGCACCCGAACGATGGGCGTAATTCCGGCGCTTTGCGCGGCGACCGAGATTTGCGCCGCCGTATCGATCGACATTGAGTTGTGCTCCATGTCGATGAACAGCCAGTCGTAACCGGCGGTACGCATCATCTTGCCGATCTCGA
The DNA here is from genome assembly GCA_038152725.1 of Rhodospirillaceae bacterium. Classification (GTDB taxonomy): domain Bacteria; phylum Pseudomonadota; class Alphaproteobacteria; order Rhodospirillales; family Casp-alpha2; genus TMED8. The sequence goes on along the minus strand of JAYOXJ010000552.1, from coordinate 879 downwards.
CCACGCGCGTCATGCGCAGGCCGACGCCGATGGCGAGTTCGCCGGCCTCTAGCTTTTGTTTCGCGATGTTGACGATCTCGGCCATGTAACAGTTCCTTTCGGTCAGGCGATTTTCAACAGTTCTTCCGGATTATAGGTTGCTTGGCGCGGACGGACGCCCTTTCGCGCGCCATTCAACGCCTTATTGGCGAAATCGTAATCCAACGGCCGAGCGCCGGCATGGTTGAGCCAGAGCCGCAGCAGCAGGCGCTTTTGGGCCGGATCATCGTAATCCTCGAAATCGGTGCGCGAATGCAGGATGACCGAGTTGTTGAGCCATTGGATGTCTCCCGGCTCGAAGGTCATCGAGAGTTCGACATCCTTTCGTACGGCGATCTGCCCGACGCAGTCGACCGCCACCTGTTCGAGCTCCGAGAGCGGCTCGCCGGCCTTGGTGGCGCCGCCTTCGATGGCCTTTTGATTGAACCGGCAGGCGATATAGCCGTCATGCCAGCTGAATACCGGAATCCGGTGGGTGACTTCATCCGGCTCGCCGGTCGGCCCTTTGCCGTCAAGTTCGAAATGGAAGCCTTTGTGAAGCGCCGCGAGGTATTCGCGGTGATGATCGTAAATCTCATTGTAAATCGTCATGGCGCTCCGGATGGTGCTTTTACCTCCCGACTTGGCCGTCCGCAGACACAGCAGGGCGACGATATCGGTAATGTCGCAATGGGGGCGCAATTCGGCCGAACTCATGCTGCCGCGGTGTTCGCTCTTCGAATAATCGAAACCATAGTCGCGGATTTCCTGGATCAACTCGCCCTTGATGTTCTGGGATTCGGCCATGCCGACATGCGTGCCGATGCCCCAGTAAATGCGGCGCAGGTCTTCGTAAGCGTA
>JAYOXJ010000551.1:0-1544 GCA_038152725.1 Rhodospirillaceae bacterium | reverse complement strand
GTCGTAGACCGTGAGCGCGGCGACGGAAACGGCGGTCAGTGCCTCCATCTCGACGCCGGTGCGCCCAGAGAGCTTGCAGGTCGCGGTGATGTCGACGGCGTTGCGGCTGATATCGCATGCGAGATCGACCTTGACCGACGACAGGCTTAAGGGATGGCAGAGCGGGATCAGGTCCGGTGTCTTCTTCGCCCCCATGATGCCGGCCAACTGCGCCACCGAGAGCACGTCGCCTTTCTTGACGCCGCCGGCCTGGATCAGCGCCATGGTCTCGGGCTGCATGTAGACGCTGCCCTTGGCGGTGGCGGTGCGTTCGGTGATGTCTTTCGAAGAGACATCGACCATGACGGCATTGCCGTCGTCATCGAGGTGCGTGAAACCGCTCATGCGCTGGCCGCCACGGCTTCAGGGGCGAGCAGCGCACGCGTCGCCGCGGAAACGTCGGATTGGCGCATCAGCGATTCACCGACCAGGAAGCAACGTGCGCCGGCGCGCGCCATGCGGGCGAGATCGGCCGGCGTGTAGAGCCCGGACTCGCTCACCAAGGTACGACCCTTCGGCACGCGCGGCGCCAGCAGCTCGGTCATGGCGATGTCGACGTCGAGGGTCTTAAGGTTGCGGTTGTTGACGCCGATCAGGTCGCCGTCGATCTCGAGCGCGCGGTCGAGTTCGGTCGCGTCGTGCACTTCGACCAGGATATCCATGCCCCAGTCGCGAGCGGCGGATGCGAGTTCGGCCGCCTGGCCATCGGAAATCGCCGCCATGATCAGGAGGATGCAATCGGCACCGAGGGCGCGCGCCTCCGCGACCTGATAGGGGTCGAGCATGAAGTCCTTCCGCAGCACCGGCAGATCGACGACGGCGCGCGCCTGGACCAGAAAATCGTCGGCACCCTGGAAGTAGGGTTCGTCGGTCAGCACGGAAAGGCAGGTGGCGCCACCCGACTTGTAGGCACGGGCGAGGGCGCGCGGATCGAAGTCCGCGCGGATTAGTCCCTTGGAGGGCGACGCCTTCTTGATTTCCGCGATCAGGCCATAGCCGGATTTTCCTGCGGCCTGCAGACGCTTGGCGAAACCCCTAGGCGCCGACGCTGACTTGGCGGCATTCTCGACTTCGGCGGTCGGCCGCGCGGCCTTGCAGCGCGCGATGTGCTCGCGTTTGTCGGCGCAAATGCGGGCGAGCACGTCGCTCATCGACTATTTGGCTCCACCCGAATTGGTGATCGCGACCATCTTCTCCAGCGCTTCCTTGGCGTGGCCGTCGTCGATGGCCTTGGCGGCAATCGCCACGCCGGCCTTCAGATCGTTCGCCTTGCCGGCGACGATCAGCGCCGCGGCGGCATTGAACAGCACCACGTCACGATAGGGGCCCTGTTCGCCATCCAAAAGGGCGCGGATAGCCAAAGCGTTGTTGGCGGCGTCACCGCCCTTGAGATCGGCGAGCTCGGCGCGCGCCAGGCCGGCGTCCTCCGGCGTCACCTCGAAAGTGGAGACGCGGCCGTTCTTGAGCTGCGCCACGTGCGTGGCACCTGTCGTGGTCAGTTCATC
>JAYOXJ010000550.1:0-1546 GCA_038152725.1 Rhodospirillaceae bacterium | reverse complement strand
GGAAAAGCGTGAAGGATCGAGCCGACCAAGGAGCAAATTGACATCGGTCAAACAAGACGGACCACCAAACCCATAACAGGCAGGCCCGGGGTATGCCCCTGCACTCTCCGGACCGACCCGGAGTAGGCCATTTTCGATCCGGCAGATGGAACCACCACCGGCTGCAACCGTTTCGATACGCAGGGCAATATTGGCCACCCTGGCATCTCCCACACTGTGACTGGATTGATAAGCAAAGGAGCCGGAATAGCGGGAAACATCCGAACTGGTACCGCCCATATCCAGGTTGATAAATTTTTCTAACCCAGCAGATCGGGCAACTGCAGTTGCTCCAACCACCCCGCCGGCCGGACCACTCAATAAACTATCGATCGCCAGGTACTCAGACCGCTTGGACAAGCCACCCGAGCTGGAGGATACGAGCAATTTTGCCCCCTCCCCCAGTCCGCTCTCCACCGCATTCAAATAGGTATTTAAGACATCGGATAAATACGCCTCCACCACTGCGGATTCGCACCGGGGTAGCCATTTTCGAAACCGACGGACTTCGCTGGAAAGAATGACGCGTTCAAACCCCCATTCGAGCAGTTTCTCGCCCACGGCTTTCTCGTGGTCATCATTTAAATAGGAGTGAAGAAAGGAAACCACCGCGACCCTGTGACCGTCGGCCAATAACTCGCGGGCTTCCGGTTCCAAAGCAGAAAGATCGGGGGCTTGCAGCACTTCTCCATCGCGATCCAACCGTTCTGCAACCTCCACCACCGGGCCGTGCAAGACGGGGCGTTTTTTGGGAACCAGATCGAAGAGGCCCGTTCTTCGCTGATCCCCAATTTCCAGCAGGTTAGGAAAACCCTTGGTTATAAACAAGACAGGCTCAGTTCCCTTGCCCTCGAGCAAGGCATTGGTACAGCGGGTGGTGGCAAGCCGCATACTTGCAGAAATTTCTTTTGGGGACAGTCCCGCCCTAGCAAGGATCAGGCGTTGCCCCAATACGGGTGCTTCCTCCCCCGATAATAGCTCGATCGCATCGCCAACCTGTAACCTTTTTGGCAAATTATCCTCAAATTGAAGCATGGAACCATCGTTATTCCATCCTGAAACCCGGCACTCGCCATCCGCCCCAACCAAACGATACCCAAGCGGAAAATCGTCCGGCCAGTCAGGTGAGCCATCCAGCCTCAAGCAATTCCCGGATTCAATCGAAGTGATACCGGCGGATAAACTTCCCCGTGAAAGTACCTTGGCCCGATGAACAGTCCCATGGGGATCGAGGGCTATACAGTCGGTAAAAGTACCCCCGGTATCGACAAAAAAAGACCAGTTCGGCAAAGATTCGCTCATTGATCAGGGCATCCACTTGCCCAGCTTTCAAGCACGGGCAGATAATCCGCTGGGAGCTTTACCTGCCGGGCACCATCGAACACTGCCTGTTGGTATTTTGGTGCAGGCACGCCATACTGATAATTGCAGGACAAATAGACCCAGCATTTTACCAATTTACCATCTGCCACCTGCTCGACCTCCAGCTCGATCCGCTCGTAATAGC
>JAYOXJ010000549.1:0-1548 GCA_038152725.1 Rhodospirillaceae bacterium | reverse complement strand
CTAACTTTCAGGCTCAGCGTCACGTTGTCGGTCGGCTCTGATTGCAGCCGTACCGTGAAGTTGTCCGTACCACTGAGTTCATCCACTGTGATTGCTGATTTTGAGAGCACCAAGCCAACTGTGTCGTTATCTAGTGTCGTCACGGTAAGATTCGTAGACAGTAAAATGTTATGGTACTTACTATCTCCACTGCTACTCGGCGTTAGAGTCAACAACGTTGTCTGATTATCATCACTAACGTTGTCATCTATTCCTACCAATGTGACCCATTTGGCCTCCGACCAGTCGGCGGGGCTGAAGGTCAGCATCGTTGGGCTTGCCAACACCTTCGTGCTATCATTGTCACTCAGCGTGACCGTCACATTGTCGGTCGGCGCTGAGAGCAGGGATATACTAAAGTTATCGCTCACACTCCCGTTCTCACTCACCACCGCGCTGTTCTTCGACAACAACAATCCCACTGTGTCGTTATCATCAATTGTTGTCACCGTCAGGCTCTCAGCCAGCGAAGAACTGTTGTACTTGCTGTCACTGCTGCTCAGACTCAGCGTCAACAACACCGTCTGATTGTCGTCACTGACGTTGTCATCCTTGCTTGTCAACGCCACCCATTGTGGAGTGGACCAGTTACCACTGCTGAAGGTCAGTGTGCCAGGTGTCGCCTGTACCTCCGTACTGTCATTGTCACTCAAACTCAGCGTCACATCTGCAGTGGGCTCACTCCGCAACACCACGCTGAAATTGTCACTCACACTCCCATTCTCACTCACCACTGCGCTGCTCTTCGACAACAACAATCCAACCGTGTCGTTGTCACTCGTCAAGACCGTCAGACTCGCCGTCAAGCCTCTGTATTTGCCATCTGAACTGTTGCTGTCGCCGGTTAAAGTCAGTTTGGTGCTCTGCAATCCATCGCTGACATTGTCATCCTTGCCTGTCAGACTCACCCACTGCGGAGTGGACCAACTACTATTGTCAAAATCCAGACTTGTTGGCGTGTAAAGTGCCTCACCTGTATCGTTATCCGAAAGTGTTAACGTCACTGTCCCGATTGGCTCAGTAAGCAGCCTAACACTGAAATTGTCACTCACACTCCCGTTCTCACTCACCGTGGCGTTATCTTTCGAAAGAACTAGACCCACTGTGTCATTATCCATGGTTGTGACGGTGACCGTCTGAGTCAGAGAAGCGCTGTTGTATTTGCTGTCACCACTACTCGGAATAAGCTTCAGCAAAGTCGTCTGTTCATCATCATCTAGGCTGTCATCCTTGCCCGTCAACGTGATCACCTGCCAAGTAGACCAGTTACTTTTGTTAAACACCACACTCGTCGGGTGCATCACCTCTGTTGAGTCATTATCTGACAGCGTCAGCGTCACGTTCGCTGTCGGCTCACTGGTCAGCACTACGCTAAAAGTATCACTCACACTACCATTTTCACTCACTGTGGCGGTAAACTTTGATAGAATCAGGCCCACTGTGTCGTTGTCATCGGTGGTGGTAACCGTGATCGTCCCAGTAATCCCAGTGCTAGTTCCTCCACTGTAG
>JAYOXJ010000548.1:1165-1550 GCA_038152725.1 Rhodospirillaceae bacterium | reverse complement strand
GTCGCTTGCTTTGATCGGAGTTTTCACGGTTTCGGTCAAGGCCTTGGACATGCCAGCTGCGAGGCGGACTGCCAGCACTTGGCGGTTCTCCGGTGAACCGTCATTATATTTACCGGCTCCGACATTCCCGCCGGCTCCTGTGAAATGCACGTGAGGGATACCATTGAGCGTCGTTTCCCGCAAGTAACGGGCCATGCCGGGGAAGTCCGGATGCGCGATGCCGGTGAGGTAATAGCTCTGGGGGTGGGTGGCATACCAGGTGAGGACGACCACGGGTTTGTCTTCGTTCCAGAAGCTCATGCTTTTCACCTTCGGATCGATGGTTCCTTCGGGTTCCGCTCGTAAAGCCGGGTCTTTGCACGCAGTGTATCGGACCGCCTTGACT
>JAYOXJ010000548.1:0-1075 GCA_038152725.1 Rhodospirillaceae bacterium | reverse complement strand
ATTTCTTGGGCGTTTGCGGCGGCTTCCTTTGCCGCTTTTGCGGTTCGTTGGATGGTTTGGCGTGCAAAGTTGGCATTGAACATGATGCCACCCAGATCTTGCTCTTCCATCATGCTTTCCACACTGAAATCACATCGGGGAGCATCGTGTTGGTGGAGGGTGTGGACAGTGACCCGGTCCGGGGTGGTGTCGACCGCTTCAGCCAGCGCTTCGCGCCATTCTTTCTGGCCATCGTTGCTGATACCGATCCAGTCCACCGCGCATAAGACGACGGGTGCGTCTTTTCCCTGCAGCACGATGCCTCGAGCCGTTAACGGCATGCCGATGGCGTCACAATTGGTGTAAGCGAGCGGGGTGTCAAGGGGGGGAGTCGCATCCACTACGAATACGCCGACGCGCAGTGGGGTGTCTTGAGACTGGATCTGGACAAATCCAATGCATCCGAAGATTAGACCTAATAATAGCCGAAACATGCTGCAATGTGGGGTCATGGGCGACATCATGAATGAAATGGATTGCGTCCGCAAACATTTCGTTGAAGAGAACTCATCGGATATTCCTGGCCCGCCACGCTTTGGTAGGTGGGGCTACTTCGTCTAAGGTGCCATCCTGTAAATCCAGTTCATCCTGTCTAAAAAACATGCTTCCAGACTCGACCAAAGCCATTTGTTCGCTCTAATCTTCCTTTTTTGGATCTTATTTGAATTATGACCGATCCCAGATATCAGAAATTGGCTAAGTTGTTGGTAGGGTATTCAACCGAAATCAAGAAGGGCGAAGCCGCGCTTCTGGACATGATTGACGTGCCCGATGAGTTCACTGTGGAATTGGCGCGTGAAGTGCGGAACGCCGGGGCGGTTCCATTGATCGAAACCCGTCATACCCGGGTGACACGTGAGCTTCTGAAGGGGATGACAGAGCGTCAGGCCAAGATGGTGCGTGATTTGGAGATGGCCCGTATGCGCAAGGTGCAGAGCTACATCGCCATCCGGGGCGCTGCCAATACGAGTGAGAACTCTGATGTGCCCAGTGACAAGATGTCCTTGTATTCCCGGACCATGCGGCCTGTCTTGAA
>JAYOXJ010000547.1:0-1550 GCA_038152725.1 Rhodospirillaceae bacterium | reverse complement strand
GATTACCTACATAAAGTCCGTTTCTATCAGTTACTTCCTGTGTACTATAGAACGCTAGTTTTCTAACATCATCTTGAAAATGAACTCCAAAAAGAGATATCGAGTTTATCTTATCCATATAAACTTTTCTATCATTCTCTATTTTTTTAACTCTTTCATTTTCTGTTTTGTAATCTTCTTCTGAAGTGTCTCCACAACTGATTAAAAATATAAATATTATAAGTGTTAGGTAATTTTTCATCTTTTACTTTTTTTAAATTTTTCAGTAAATGATCCTGCCAATATACCTGCTGGCAACGCAACAATTCCAATACTTGAAAATGCAGAGATTACAGCAAATACTTTGCCTAGTGCAGTAATAGGATAAACATCTCCGTACCCAACAGTTGTTAATGCTGCAGCCGCCCACCAAACACTTCTTATAATTGAGCCAAACGCTTCTGGTTGTTGTTCGGCTTCCAACAAATACATAAAAGTAGATGATATTAAAAGCACCGTAGAGGAAATTGCTATTGCAAATAAAAGTTCTTGTTTTCTATCAGATATGGCATCTAAAACATTTTTTAAAGCTGTAGAATATCTTCCAATTCTTATAACACTAAATAGTCTTATTAATCTAAACAATCTAAGTAAAAAAGTTTCATTAACACCTGAGATAAAAAAAGGAAGAATTGCAATTAAATCTATAAAAGTCCAAAAACTAAATATGTAAGATATTCTACCGTTTATTCCTTTATATTTTTTTACAAATCCTGCAGAAGCAATCCTTAGCACATATTCTAAAGTAAAAATAAAACCGAAAAAAAACTTAGTATATGTGAAGAAACTTTTATATTTTTCATATAACTCTTTTTCAGTTTCCAAAATTACAATTATTGAACTTAGTATTATTAAAATAATTAGAATTTTTTGTAAGGAAGAAAATTTAGTTTTTGTTTGGCCAAAATTTAACTGATGGTAAATATTTTTTAACACTTATAAACTTTCATATAGCTGTCCTGTTAAAGTCATAATAGCAGCTTCGTTAGGATCAATATTACCATTAAAAAGTAATGGTGAACCATTAGATTTTTCTAATTGAATTGAATTGGAGTCAATAGACTCTCTCATGATTTTGTCCCAAGGGAGTTTTATATTCTTTTTATCTCCATCAAAAAATATTCCTTTATTAGTAATATATAATGTTCCATCAGATTCAGATTGTAATGATTTTGACATACCAAATTTTCCAACTCCTGCTCGTAAAAAGGTACCAGGCAATACTTTTTTTCTAAGTGTAAGTCCGTAAGCTCCAACTGTACCAGTTCTTTTGTAAGCCATTAAACTAAGGTTATTAAACATGGCATATATTTTTTCACCTTTAGAAAGTCTTAGACCAACATTAATTGGACTTGCCATTTCATCAAAATAACAAGTACCTTCAAATCTAGTTTGTTTTGCAGATTGTTCTGGAGTTAATTTGTAATACTTACCAATAGCTATTCTGTATTCTTTTTCCCATTTTGACGCTTGCATATATCCATAAACAAATATTCCACCCAGGATTACGC
>JAYOXJ010000546.1:0-1552 GCA_038152725.1 Rhodospirillaceae bacterium | reverse complement strand
AATCGCCAGGACCGCGCTGCGTGGATGACGAACCTGATTGATGTCGCTGGCGTTGGAGCTTGTAGAATTGGTGACACGCGACCCGCCGTAATCACCGGTCACGGTGACTTCCGGACGCCAGTTGGAGAGCGCCTGCGGTACGGTTTCGTCGGTCGCCCGAAGTCCGGCGCGCGCGGCGAGCAGGGTCGGGTTGTTCAGATAGGCAGCAATCAGCGCGTCGCTGAGGTTCTGTGCCGTCGCCATCCCAGGCGTCAATGTCAAAGCCAGGGCGCAAGCGCCGATGGCTCTCTTCACAATGATTGCTGACAATGACGTGGTGCCCTTCAGAGTTCGTTTCAAGAAACTACCCCAACATCTGGCCGACAAGGCTCCGCCGCCTTGCCGATTGAATTCATTAATAAAGACCCCATCACCGGGATTCCCGTCAACAGTTTCCTAAAAAGCCCTGAATACTGCCGTTTTTCACGAGTCTGAACGGATCGGCGCAAGGCCCGGCCGGGCCGTTAGGGCGAATCGCGGGATCAGCGAAGTGGTCGCGTCAGGCATTGACGCGCGGATGAAATCCTTTGTCTTTCAGAACGTAAACGCGGGCTCGCGCTCGAAGCCGGGCAGCGTCGGCGTGCCGGCATCGAACAGGTCGCGTCCCGAGACGACGTCACCGTACCGGTGAACCAGGCGAGCCCGCCCAACGCCATCGGCGCCGTTGACGACCGCGAGCAGCCGGCCGCCTTCGGCGAGTTGCTTGGCGATGGCCGCCGGCACTTCCGATACGGCACCGTCGAAAATGATCGCGTCATAGGGCCCCTGCTTGGCGTAGCCATCGGCAAGCGGTCCGCTGACAACGGCGATGTTGTCGAGGCTGAGCGTCGAGAATGTCGCCTCAGCGCGTTCCGCCAGCGCCTTATCCGGCTCCAGCGCGACGACGGCCGAGACAATCTTGGCCAGGATCGCCGGCAGATAGCCGCTGGCGCAACCGACAACCAGCACGACGTCTTCGGCTTTGAGATCGGCCGCATCGAGCAGCCGTCCGACCACCATCGGTTCCATCAGATATCGGCCGGAGCCCAGCGGCAAAGCCTCGTCGACGTAAGCGACGCCCTTAAGGCGCGTGGCGACAAAGTCCTCGCGCGGTAATTCGGACATGGCATCGACCACGCGAGGGTCGGTGACGTTGTTGGGAAGAATCTGGCAATCCACCATATTGCGGCGTGCTGCGGCGTAGTCCATGGCCGGTATCCTCGCGAGTTGGTCGGCGTATTCCTTATAGGACGACCGGGCCGGCAAGACAATCGCCACGGGGTATTTCGCCCTCCTTGGGAAGGCCTGCGGAACATGCTGAAAAAAGCCGCCAAATGCATTCTTGACCATGGCGGGAAGTGCGTCTAAGGTCCCGCCCTCACGGCCCGGAAGCCAGCGGTTTTCAAGGGTGCCCAGGCATCCGAGAGCCAAGTCTGGCGCGGTGGCGGAGTGGCTACGCAGCGGCCTGCAAAGCCGTGTACACCGGTTCGATTCCGGTCCGCGCCTCCAATACTGATCCGGCGTAGCTCAGTTG
>JAYOXJ010000545.1:0-1564 GCA_038152725.1 Rhodospirillaceae bacterium | reverse complement strand
AGCGCCATGGTGATGGCGATGGCGCGCGGCATGGTGCGCGGCGCATCCTCGACCTCCTCGGCGACGTTGACCATGTCCTCGAAGCCGATGTAGGCGAAGAAGGCGAGAAAGATGCCGCCGACGATCCCGAACCACGCGCCGGCCTCGAACCCGGGGATCATCTCCGGCAGGCGTTCCGGCAGATTGCGGAATTCCCCGGCGCCGGCGGCGACGACCAGCACCAGTCCGCCGACTTCGATGCAGGTGATGACGGCGGAGGCGAACGCCGATTCCTTGATGCCCCAGATGGCGAGCGCGACCAGCAGTGTCAGTACGGAGACCACCAGCACCGCATGCGGCAGCGCGACCAGGCCGCGGAAATAACCGGCGAACCCGACCGCGAGCGCCGCCGACGAGACCACTGCGGTCACCAGCACGCAGATGCCGGCGGCGATGGCGAGCGGCACCACACCGAGCCCCTGGCGCACGAATACGGTTTCGGCGGCGGTCTTGGGGAACCTCGACGACATTTCGGCATAGGCCGCCGCCGCGGAAAGCGCGAGTATCGCCGCCAGCAGGAACGATACCGGCGCATACATGCCGGCGCGCCCGGCGACCTTGCCGATCAGCACGTAGATGCCGGCACCGACGATGGTGCCCAGCCCGTAAAGCACCAGGTACGGCAGGGTCAGCCGCCTGACCAGTTGGCCTGTCTCTTCCATGCCTTCACTGTAACCTCATTGGGTAGCGGGGCATTGACCCGCATCATTCCAAAAAAGAACGGGGCAGAAGCCCCGTTGAATTTTATTTTTATATCTCTCCCCGAGAAACCCGGTCGATCTTATTGTTGTATCTCAATGAATTTCCGCTCGCAGTTTCTGGCGGTAGAGGTCGATGGGGATGCGCTCGCCCTTCCGCTCGACGTGCCAGAACTGCCAGCCGTTGCAGGCGGGCGCCTTTTGCACGTAGGCGCCGACCTGATGGATCGAGCCGCGGAAACCATCGGTGATTAACGTACCGTCGGCGCGAACCCGGGCTGCGAACTTGCCGCGCTGATCGGTCAGAACCTGTCCGGGCTGGATCATGCCGGTTTCGACCAGGCGGCCGAACGGCACGCGCGGCTGGTCCTTCTTTGTCGGCGTGACCAGGTATTCGGTCTCGGCGACGCGCTGGGTCCGCGCCAACCGTTTCTCAGCCAGGCGCGCATAACCGGGGTCGCGTTCGATGCCGATGTAATGGCGCCCGAGCTTCTTGGCGACCGCGCCGGTGGTGCCGGAACCGAAGAACGGATCAAGGATCACGTCGCCGACCTCGCTCGCCGAGAGCACGACGCGGTAGAGCAATTGCTCGGGCTTTTGAGTCGGATGCGCCTTCTTGCCGTCGATCTTTAGGCGCTCGGCGCCGGTGCAGAGCGGCAGCAGCCAGTCGGAGCGCATCTGCAGGTCGTCGTTTAGCACCTTCATGGCGTCGTAGTTGAAGCGGTATTTGGATTCCTGCGAGCGCGCGCACCAGATCAGCGTCTCGTGCGCATTGGTGAAGCGCCGGCCGCGGAAGTTCGGCATCGGGTTGGTCTTGCGCCAGACCA
>JAYOXJ010000544.1:0-1576 GCA_038152725.1 Rhodospirillaceae bacterium | reverse complement strand
ACTTTTTGTTAAGATACGCACGCCCCAGATAGAGAATCGCATCGAGACGAACCTTGGCGTTTCTTTGTGCCAACTGAAAATGGGGTAGGCAGGCATCAAATTCCCCTTCCTCAAATAATAAGCAACCGAGTTCGAAACGGTATCCATATTCGTTGGGGTATCGCTGAACCAGAGACTCTAGCTGCTGCCTCTGGAAATTCTTTTTGGCGAGGACTGCATCGGAATAGCCTTTTTTCGATGCAGGGTTTTCGGGGTCTGCAGCCAATGCCTTTTCCCACTGTTCGATAATCCCGTCATAAAATTCAATCGTCAGTTGCCTTTCTTTCTCTTCCAAGGAAACATCCCCTTTGCCCGCTTCAAGTTTTCGGGCTTGTTGTATCCATGCAATTGCATTTTGTAAATCGCCATAGCGTTGGTACAAGTCGCTCAATTGGCGGTAATGATTTAAATTTTGGGGCTCGGCTTGAACTTTCTCATAAACTTGTCGAATCAAAGCCTCGAGACCCTTGGCATCGTTAACCGTTTTGGCAGATTGTTCCAGAGCCTCTGCTTCCTCTTTATTTTTTAATTGTTCCCGGAAATTTGTTGACCCCTCCCATTTTCCTTTGTTCATCGCCACCGCCACAGATGCCCGTTTCATCATATCCTCTGCCTCGCCATCCGAAGGGTTGATCTGCAGAATTGCATTGCCGGTTTGGATGGCTAAGTCCGATTCTCCGGCATCCAGATAAGCGTTTGCTAATTTTTTAAGGTTCCCGAGATCTTTTGATTGAAAGGAGCGGATGGTCTCATAGGCAAACACTACGCTGCCGGCCATTTCAAGTTCCGCAAAAGCGTCTGCCAGCATTTGATGTGCGGCAGCATTAAACGGATTTTTTGCAATCAATTCTTCTGCGGAAGAAATCGCTAATTCAGGGTCTTTGTTTGCTTTTGTCTTAAATAAAAAAGGGGCATTGGTCAGTTTGCCCATGAGTGAGCTAAGGCCTTTGCTTGTCCCCTTGGCGAGTTTTAGCTGTTGGTGTCGTAATCGTTTGCGCAACTCAAGGCATCCGGGAGACTGCTTGAGAATCGCAGAGTAAATTTCCAGGGAATAATTGATATCTTTGGACAAAGCCTTATCCGCGGCATCCAATTGTTTGATTTGTCTTGGGTCCAGATCAGAAATGGTAATCTCTTCAATCATCAAGGTAGTGTGGGCATACAAAGGTTGAGGTTAGATAGTAAAGTATGGTTGTTTACAATGATTTTTCAATGGCCACCTGGAGTCTTTGGTAACTGGGGGTAATTTTTTCTATGGATTTACCCTCCACCAGGAGTCTTATTTTTGGCTCTGTGCCGGAATAACGAAGGAGTATTCTACCTTCCTCTTTGAGCAAATTTGTTTCCGTGGAAATCCTTTCAGTAAGTTCCGGAATGCGATCAATGGGAATTTTCTCCGATACCGGAAACGAGCCACTCAGAGAGGGCCAAAGCTTAATGTCATGTGCTAGACTTGAGAGCGGTTTGGACTGGTCTTGCATGACTTTAAGAACGGAAAGTGCGGCAAACAGACCATCTCCAGTTGGCAGGTAATCGG
>JAYOXJ010000543.1:0-1580 GCA_038152725.1 Rhodospirillaceae bacterium | reverse complement strand
TGATCGACCAGCCGGTCGATGGTCAGTATCTGGTCGCCCGCCATCGCTGAACGCCCTATTGCGGGCGCGTCGTCTCGAACTGCTGGATATCGGGATCGAGTACCGTGAACGGATGTTTGCGCGCCGTGAAAACGCTGATCGCGGGTTTCAGATCGCCGACATCGTCAAGCGTCCCCGCCTTGACGTGTTTGACGCCCGGGCTGCCGGTGCCGAGACCGAACAGCTGCGAGCCGCAATTGCCGCAGAACTGCTTGGTCATCGTGTTGCCGGCGTCCGATTTGTGCTGAAACTCCTTGGGCGTTCCCTGGGTGACGACGATGTCCTCTTCCTTGAAGAAGAAGTTGGTCGCATAGCTCGATCCCGTCGCCTTGCGGCAATCGTCGCAATGGCAGACGGCGGTGCGCACAGGCTCGCCGTTGATTTCATACTTGATCGCGCCGCACAGGCAGCTTCCGGTGTAGTTGGCCATTCTGGTCTCTCCCTATGGATGGATAACCAAGCCTAACGCGGAAACCGCTCTCAGGCGAGGGCAGGCTTGGGTCTGGGGCCGATCCGGAAAATAAGGGCGATGACGATCAGGATGTTGACGATGTTGAAGGCGACGCCGATCAGGAACGGCATGGTGTAGGACCCGGTCAGATCGAACAGATAACCGCCCATCCAGCCGCCGAAGCCCATCGCCACGGCGCCGAACATGAAGATCACGCCCGTGCGCTTGCCGGCTTCCGTGATCGGCAGATGATCGCGGACGGCGACCGCGTAGACCGGGAACAGGCCGCCATAGCCGAGCCCCATCGCGACCGCGACCGCATAGAGCGCCCAAAGGTCCCGCACCACCGTGAACAGCGCCAGCATCGCTGCCTGGCCGATGGAAAACACCAGCATGGCCCGCAAACCGCCGAGCCAGTCCGACAGCGGCCCGAGAACGGCAGCGCGGCTGACAAACGCTGCCAGCAGCATAATGGACAGCACCTCGACGGCGGTCTCGAGCGGAAAGCCAATGTCGCGCACATGCGACACCAGATGGCCGAGCGGCAGCGCCATCGCCGTACAGCAGCCGATCATGGCGCAGCAAAGCGTCGACTGGATCGCCTTGGTCGAAAGAGGCGCCTTCCTGACGCGGTCGACGGTCGCACTTTCTCCGCCACCGGCAGCCGGCGCCGGCGGTCTGTAAGGCGGCGGGCGAAAGCGGACAGCGAAACAGAGCGGCACCATCAAGCAGAAGGCAAAAACCCCGTACCAGAAGAACATGTCTCGCCAGCCGATGGCGACCAGAACCGCCCCCATGACCGGCGGCCAGACGATACCGGCGAGCGCCTGTCCGCTTGACGCGATACCGACCGCAAGCCCCCTCCGCTTGTCGTACCAGCGCGCGACGTTGGCGAGCGCCGGTGCGGCAAGACTGCCCTGACCCGAAAGACCGAAAAAGAACAGGTAAATGGCGTAAAGCTGCCAGGCAGAATCTATCTGACTGCCGAGCACGGCGCCCAAGCTGACGCAGATCGTGCCGACGACCGCCGGCACGATATAGCCATACCGGTCGAGCATATGGCCCATGATGATGCCGCCCACCCCAGAGC
>JAYOXJ010000542.1:0-1583 GCA_038152725.1 Rhodospirillaceae bacterium | reverse complement strand
CCTTCTTCTGCTTTTCCAGCAGCTTCTTCTTACGGGTGATGTCGCCGCCGTAGCATTTGGCGGTGACGTCCTTGCGCATGGCCGAGACCGTCGAGCGCGCGATCACCTTACCGCCGATGGCGGCCTGTACGGCGATCTTGAATAGCTGGCGCGGGATCAGGTCCTTGAGCTTCTCACAGATGGCGCGGCCGCGGCTTTCAGCGTGGGTATCGTGGACGACGAAGGCGAGTGCATCGACCGGCTCGGCGTTGACCAGGATCGAAACCTTGACCAGATCGCTCTGGGCATAATCCGCGAGTTCGTAGTCGAAGCTGGCGTAGCCGCGCGAAACTGATTTCAGGCGGTCGTAGAAATCGAACACTACTTCGTTCAACGGCAAACGGTAGACAGCCATGGCACGGCTGCCGATGTAGGTGAGTTCGACCTGAATACCGCGGCGTTCCTGGCAGAGCTGCAGGATCGCGCCGAGGTATTCGTCGGGCACCATGATCGTGGCGCGGATCCAAGGTTCCTCGATGAAGTCGATCTCGGTCGGGTCCGGCATGTCGACTGGATTGTGCAGCTCGCGGAGCGTGCCGTTCTTGAGGTGCACCCGGTAGACAACGCTCGGCGCCGTGGTGATGAGATCGAGATCGAACTCGCGTTCCAGGCGCTCCTGCACGATCTCGAGATGCAGCAGGCCAAGGAATCCGCATCGGAATCCCAGTCCAAGCGCGGCCGAGTTTTCCGGTTCGTAATGGAAGCTGGCGTCGTTGAGATGCAGCTTTTCTAAACTGTCGCGCAAGTCCTCATATTGGCCGGAGTCGGTCGGGAACAGACCGCAGAACACTACTGGCACGGAGGGTTTGAAGCCGGGCAGCGGTTTGTCGGCGGGGCGCCTGTCCTCGGTGATGGTATCGCCGACGTTGGTATCGGCAACGGTCTTGATGGCGGCGGTGAAATACCCCATCTCGCCCGGGCCGAGTTGGTCGGCGGCCACCGTCTTCGGCGTGAAGTGGCCAACGCGCTCGACCTGATGGGTAGCGCCGTTCGCCATCATGCGGATCTTCATGCCCTTCTTGAGCACGCCGTCCTTGATGCGGACCAGGATCATGACGCCGAGGTAGGGGTCGTACCAGCTGTCCACCAGCAGCGCCTTCAACGGCGCCGAGGCATCGCCGGTCGGCGCCGGCAGCCGCTCGATCAGCGCCTGCAGCACCTTGTCGACGCCGAGCCCAGTCTTGGCCGAGATTTCGATGGCGCCCTCGGTATCGATGCCGATGACTTCCTCGATTTGCTCCTTGACGCGCTCGGGTTCGGCGGCGGGCAGGTCGATCTTGTTCAGGACCGGCACGATCTCATGATTGTTCTCGATGGCGAGGTAGACGTTGGCCAGCGTCTGCGCCTCTACGCCCTGGGTCGCGTCGACGACCAGGAGCGAGCCTTCGCAGGCTGCAAGCGATCGGCTGACTTCGTAGGTGAAGTCGACGTGGCCGGGCGTGTCCATCAGGTTGAGCACGTAGGTCTCGCCGTTCGCGGCTTTGTAGGTCAGGCGCACGGTCTGGGCCTTGATGGTGATGCCGCGCTCGCGCTCGAGCTCCATG
>JAYOXJ010000541.1:0-1592 GCA_038152725.1 Rhodospirillaceae bacterium | reverse complement strand
CAGTTTCCTGGGTGTCTCCAACGTGACCCGCCAGCAGGTCGAGCTACTCTGCTCAAAGGCCCGCACGCTCCCCCGATTCGTGCAGAACCGCTGCTACGCAAGCCGCGGCTGGGACAAGGACATGCGCCGGTTTTGCGCGGCCAATAACATCGTCTACCAGGGGTTCTCGCTGCTCACCGCCAACAGAGGCGCGCTGCAACACCCGAAGGTCCTGGCTATCGGCGAGCGCCACGGCGTGCCGGCGACAAGCGTTATATTCCGCTTCGCGCTCGACGTCGGCATGATCGCACTGACCGGCACGACCTCTGCCGAACACATGCGCGCCGATTTGGCGGTCTTGAAATTCCGGCTCGACGACGATGAAGTGAAGACAATCGAGGGACTCGACTTCGCCGATCCGAAAAAGGTCTTCATCGCGGTGAAAAAGCCGTGAGACCGGACAGCACTAAAGGGAGCGCGTCATGACCGTCACCGTCACCTTCGTCGGCTCCGGCGACGCCTTCGGCTCCGGCGGGCGTTTTCAGACCTGCATCATGGTCGACGCGCCGGGTACGCGCTTCGTAATCGATTTCGGCGCGTCTTCGCTGATCGCGCTCAACAAGCTCGACATCCCGCACAACTCCATCGACGCGGTGGTGCTGACCCATATCCACGGTGACCACTGTGGCGGCCTGCCGTTCATGCTCGCCGACGCCATGCTGGGCGCCAAACGCACGACGCCGCTGACCATCGCCGGCCCGCGCGATCTGAAAACCCGCCTGGCCGAAGTGCAGGACGCGATGATGCCGGGCATGCACGTGATGGTGCCGAAGTTCGCGCTCGACTACGTCGAGATCGACGTCATGCGTCCGACCAGTATTGGCGATCTCACCGTGACGGCGTTTCCGGCCGCGCATACCGGCGAGACCAACCCGACCAGCGTGCGCGTCGAGGTCGCCGGCAAGGTCGTCGCGTATACCGGCGACAGCGCCTGGACCAAACACATGCCGGCGCTTTGCGCCGACGCCGATCTGTTCATCGCGGAATGCTATTTCCATTCGAAGCCGGTGCGCTTCCACCTGAACTACCCGGACATTCAGGAACACCGGGCCGAAATCACCGCCAAGCGCATGGTCCTCACCCACATGTCGCCGGAGATGCTGGCCAAGGTCGACGAGGTGCCGGAGGAATGCGCCTACGACGGGCTGGTCATCGAGATTTGAGCCGGCGCCGCCCCTCGCCCTTGCCCGCCAGGCGGACCAGGCGGCGGAACTTCGGACATTCCAGATGGCTCGGCGTCGTGCATTCGGCGGCGTGGCGGAGCCCGTCGCGCATCGCGGCGAGTTGCCTGATGGTCCGGTCCAGGTCGTCGGCCTTTTCCAGGAGCCGGCCGCGGTCGATGGCAAGGCCGCCGTCGACGTTGAACATGGCGCCGATCTCGTCGAGCGAAAAGCCGGCGCGGCGGCCGAGCGCGATCAGCGATAAACGCTCGATTACACCGGCGTCGAACAACCGTCGCAGCCCGTTGCGTCCGACCGAGTTGATCAGCCCCTTCTCTTCATAATAACGCAGGGTCGAGGCCGGCAGGCCCGACTTCGCCGATATCCATCGCC
>JAYOXJ010000540.1:0-1599 GCA_038152725.1 Rhodospirillaceae bacterium | reverse complement strand
TCTGTATCAGCGAGACGGCCGAGCGCGAGCTGCGGCGTGCTACGAACGAGCTGCACCGTATGTTCCTGCACGCTACCAACCATGTGCTCGAGAACGAGGGGCTGCTAAGCCGTTTCAACCTGCCGCAGGTCCTCTGGCCGCGAATCCGCCAGTCCTGGGGTAACCGGCGCGGCGAGATGGTCACCGGCCGTGTCGATTTAGCTATTTCGGAACACGGGGTGAAGGCCTACGAGTACAATGCGGATTCCTGCTCCTGCCATATGGAGTGTGGCTTCGTTCAGGGCCGCTGGGCGGAGCATTTTGGCTGCACAGCGGGCGAGGATGCGGGAATCGAGCTCCATGACCGCCTGGTTGAGGCGTGGAAGGAGATCGGGCTCGACCGTGTGCTGCACATTATGCAGGACCGTGACCTAGAAGAGACCTACCACGCGCTCTACATGAAGGCAGCGGCTGAGAAGGCCGGTATCATCTGCAAGGTGGTGCACGGAGTCGGCGACCTGCAATGGGACGATGAGGGCTGGGTCTGCGACGCGGATGGACTGCGTATCGAATGGGTCTGGAAGACCTGGGCGTGGGAGACCGCACTCGATCAGATCCGCCATGAACTCGACGAAGACGCTGAGGAATTGCGCCTGCACCAGACCATTGACCACCGCAGGCATCCGCCGCGTCTTGTCGATGTGCTGCTGCGCGAAGAGGTGATCGTCTTCGAGCCGCTATGGACACTGGTCACCAGCAACAAGGCGATCCTGCCTGTAGTGCATTCGATGTACCCTTCGAGCCGCTTCCTCCTAAATTCGAGCTACGAACTGGACGACGATCTGCGGCGCACCGGCTATGTCGCGAAGCCGATTGTCGGGCGGTGGGGCTCGAACATCGCGATCTTCGACCGGCATGAAGGCCTAGTCGAAGAAACCGCGGGCCAGTTCGACTCCCGCGACACGATCTACCAGGAGCTGTTTCGCCTGTCGCAGGTGGACGGGCGTAATGTGCAGATCGGAACCTTCTCAGTGGGCGGCTATTATGGCGGTGCGTGCGTGCGCGTCGATGAGTCGCTGATTATCGGTGGCGGCAGCGACCTGTTGCCTTTGCGCGTGGTCCCGGATGACGAGTTTCTGGCTACGTCTGACTAGCGTCAATCGCGGTGCTTTGAGCGCGGGCCGTTGCGGCCTACCATGGGCGTAGGCTTTTTTTTGGGGGGGGGGTCCGCGCCTATGATTCGTTTTGCGCCGAATTTCTATCACCTGTTCCTAGAATTGCCGCTGCGTGACCGGTTCGCGGCGGCGGCGAAGATCGGCTGTACCGCGATCGAGTACCATTTCCCCTATGAACTGCCGAAAGATGAGCTCAGATCGTTACTCGACGGTCTCGGCCTGGAGTTTACCTATTGCGTGGTGCCGGCCGACTGGGCGGGCGGCACCAGGGGGCTCGGCGCGCAGCCGGGGCGACAGGACGAGTTTTGCCGCGCCGCCGATCAGGCGCTGGAATATATCTCCCACTGTGATTTCTATTCGATAAACGTCGGGGCAGGGCCGGTGCCGCCCGGCGAGAGCCGGGAGCGTTGTGTCGAGACCTATGTCGAGAACCTCGGCTATATCG
>JAYOXJ010000539.1:782-1606 GCA_038152725.1 Rhodospirillaceae bacterium | reverse complement strand
TCCGCAAACAGACGGTGCCAGTCTTGCCAGCGCGCAGACTGTACCTGTAGGCCTTATCAAGGGTACGACAGGCGATACGGTCATCACTCGCGTCGATGGCTCGACGGTTCCCGGCGGCCCCGGCACGCCTGTTTTTCGCGGGGATATTCTTGCCACACGGGAAGGCGCATCCGTATCCATATCGTTCGCCAACAATGCTGAATTCTTTCTCGGCGCAAGCGGTCGCATGCTTGTTGAGTCGATCGCGCCGGCGACGGTCGGGCAGGAGCCGCAATCAATCTATTTCGTTCTGCATGGTCAATTCGGATTCATGCACAGGAGCGACAGCTTCTCCGGCAATCCGGGCGCCGTGGTCCGGACGCCTGTTGCAACCCTGCAGGTTCATAACGGCCGCGTCGCCGGTCCCGTATCTGGACTCCGGTCGCTGTTGCCGTTTCCCTGCTTATCGGCGCGCTCGTAGCCTGGGCGGCGGTCGCCCGGTTCGACGAGGTTGCGGTGGCGATGGGCGAGGTTGTGCCGCGCGGCAACGTCAAGGTAATCCAGCATCTGGAAGGTGGAATCATCGATTCCCTGAATGTGCGTGAAGGTGACCGCGTCCGGCAGGGCGATTTACTGGCGATCCTCGTTCTGGGCGCCAATCGTCTCAATACACAGGAAATAGAGGTCCGGGTTTCCAGTCTGGCTTTGCGTCGGGAACGGTTGCTGGCCGAAGCGTCGGGGGATGATTTTGCCAGTACGGCTGACGGCGGACCGGGCGCGCTTGCCGAGGCCGAGCGCCGGACGCTTGAGGCGGCCGGCCAGCTGATTCGCGAATTGCCGCTCCT
>JAYOXJ010000539.1:0-772 GCA_038152725.1 Rhodospirillaceae bacterium | reverse complement strand
GCGCGCCGCACGGAACTCGGGAGTTCGCTTTCCGTAATCGCCAGCCAGATTGAGCAGACACACCAGTCGGTCCGCGAGCTCCAGGCGCGCGCAGCCTCGGTCGAGAAGGAGCTGGCGCTGTCGCGGCGAAAATTTGCGATGTCGGCGAACCTTTTGAAGGACGGGCTGACGTCGAAGCTGTCCCATATCGAGGCGGAAAGCGAGTTGCAGAAGCTTCGGGGCGAAAAGGAACGGCTTGCGGCCAGCCTGCCCAAAGCCATGGCGGCGCGTCAGGAGGCCGAACGGCGGGTGGGCGAGGCGAAGGAACGGTTCCGGCGTCGTGCCCTTGAAGAAGTTTCTCTGGTTGAGGCGGAAATCGGACGGCTGAAAGAGCTCCTCGCGGAAGCCAGCGCACAGGCTGCGCGCACCCGAATTCACAGCCCCATCGATGGCGTCGTCAAGGAGATGCGCTATCACACCATCGGCGGGGTCGTTCAGCCGGGTGCGCCGATCATGGAGATCGTGCCGTCCGGCGGCAGCCTTGTCGTTGAGGCGCGGCTGGACCCCGTCGATCGCGGCTATGTACGAGAGGGCCAGCCGGCCATCGTCAAGATATCGACATACGATTTCATTCGTTACGGCACGCTGGCCGGCAAGGTCGTACAGATCGCGCCTGGTTCCGACACAGGGCCGGGCGGGCGGCCGTTCTTCCGCGTTCTCGTGGAAACTGATCGCGCGTGGCTCGGCAAGGACGCCGCATCGCTGCCTATCCTGCCCGGCATGGAGGCGACGG
>JAYOXJ010000538.1:0-1627 GCA_038152725.1 Rhodospirillaceae bacterium | reverse complement strand
GAGCACGCCGGCCCATCGCGCACGCCTCGTCCTCGCGCTGCGTAGTGCTGGGATCACCGATACGGCGGCGTTGTCCGCCATCGAAACTGTGCCGCGCGAACTCTTTGTGCCAGAAGCTTTCATCGACCGTGCCTATGAAGACACGGCGCTGCCCATCGGCTTTGGTCAGACCCTCAGCCAGCCGCTAATTGTGGTGACGATGATCCAGGCGCTGGAGCTCAATTCAAGGGTCAAACTGCTCGAGGTCGGGACGGGATCCGGCTACCACGCCGCAATTTTGTCCTATTTGTGTCGCCGAGTTTATACGATCGAACGTCACCGAGCGCTGCTTGCGGAAGCCATTAATCGGTTTGAGGCTCTCGGCTTGCATAACGTGACAACAAGGGCAGGCGACGGCATGAAGGGCTGGCTGGAACAGGCACCGTTCGACCGGATCAGTGTAACGGCGGCTGGTGAGGAACCGCCGCAGTCGCTCCTTGATCAGTTGAAGGTAGGCGGGATCATGCTTATGCCCATCGGCGTGCAAAGCCGTATTCAGCAGCTCATGAAATTCCGCCGGACCGAGGGCGGCTATGATAGCCAGGCGATTATGGATGTGCGGTTCGTGCCGCTGCTGCCGGGTCTTGCAAGCGACACGGGAACCTGAGCCTTGCTCCTGCACGCCGACATGTTCAGCGCGCTCCGCATATCGATCCTTGGGATATCAGCGGCTTGCTTGCTCATGGCCTGTGCCGGGCCCGGCGGACGGGCGGTGGTCATCGACAAGAGCTATCAGGGACAAAACGCCACGCGTGTCCCACCTGGTGCTTACTTTGTACAGCCGGGCGACACGGTCTATGGCATCGCCCAGCGTAACGGCATATCGACCCGTTCGCTCATCGACTGGAACGGGCTGCGACCGCCCTACAATTTGCTGGTCGGCCAGAGTCTGCGCCTGCCGCAAAGCCAAAGCTATGTCGTACAACGAGGCGATTCTCTCTATGTGATTTCCCGCCGCTTCGGGGCCGATATGGCCAGGCTCGCGCAGGCGAACAATCTGCGTGAGCCCTACATGATCCGGGAGGGGCAGTTGCTGACACTTCCTTCGGGGATGGTCCCGGCCATGGTCCAGAACAGGACAAAACTGCCGCCGTCGTCGTCCGCGAGCTGGGAAAGGGTCGAGACAACATCTCTTCCAAATGTAAAGCGGTCAGGTTCTATCCGCAAAGAACCGTTCGTTCGTTTTCCTGATCCGCCTGCAAGTGCAGGAAACGGGTTTGTTTGGCCCGTTGAAGGCCGCGTGGTGTCCCGCTTCGGAGCGAAGGGAGACGGGCTGTTTAATGACGGTATGAACATCGCGGCCCCGCGTGGCGCGCCGGTACGAGCCGTTGATAACGGCATTGTCGCTTATGCGGGCAAGGAAATCCGGGGGTTTGGAAACCTGCTGTTGATCAAGCACGAGGATGGCCTGATCACGGCATATGCGCATAACGAGGCGCTGCTGGTGGCGCGCGGCGACAAAGTCTCGCGCGGGCAGGTAATTGCGAAAGTTGGCACCAGCGGTGGGGTCGAATCCCCGCAACTTCATTTCGAGGTGCGTAAGGGCACCCGCGCGGTGGACCCGTCGGCGTATCTGCCGGGTTGATCT
>JAYOXJ010000537.1:968-1632 GCA_038152725.1 Rhodospirillaceae bacterium | reverse complement strand
CTCACAGGGTTCACAGATGACCCCAACGGCACATTCACAATCGATCAGGTAAACTATGCGAGTAAGTTCATTCAATATACTGACGGAGGAACTACCGATGAAAACTTTACTACCAGTGCTACCTCACTTGCCACACCAACCACTAATTTCCCAACTCAGTTAAACTTCACAATCACAGCGGGTAATACCGCCAATGAGGTTTATGGGGCTTGTGTATTCAGCGACCCTAAAAGTGAGGAGACGGATGATATTATTTTCACCGCAACCAATGGCGTGGCCCAAGCCCTTCGTTTACGGGATCGGGTGGAATACAAAATTGATTACCCCGCTGGAGAATTTCTCAATAAGCGAGTCAATATGATCCAATCCTTCGACAAGGTCATTATTTTCAGGGACAACAAAACAGCTTTGGAGTGTACCCCCGTTTTAACCACCTTAGATATTAATTCTGCCGAGAGAACTAATTTTACCATTACAGTTACCACTACTGATCCACATGGATTATCGGCAGATCAATTTGTTACCCTACGGGGGATAGGTAATTTTTCCCAAGGTGGCAACCCCAATGGAATCTATCAAGTTGAACCAACCAATCTGACTGCCACAGAATTTGAGGTTAGATTTGTAACTTCAGACACAGGTACAGAAACCTATTCCACATCAG
>JAYOXJ010000537.1:0-957 GCA_038152725.1 Rhodospirillaceae bacterium | reverse complement strand
TAATCACAGATATTGGGGTAAGTATAAGTAATAGTGAGGCTACCTTCAATGAACCAAATCACGGATTGTCCGTTGGTGATGAATTAACCATCACCAACACATCCAGCACCTTAACCTCACATATTGGTAAAAAGGTGGTCATTTCAGAAGTGGTCGATGCAAGCACTTTCAAATTTCCATTGTCTGAAGCAGACGCAACCGGGCTGACAATTTCAGCCACCAAGAAGCAATTTATTAGCTTCCTCATTCATCAACCAGCAGCTCCCTTTGGGGTGGTAAACCAAAGAAGGTTATGGATGCCATACTTTTACGACTCTGATAATTCCACCAGCCCTGTCACATGGAATGATCGTGGGACGAGGGATCAGATTATCGCATCGGATGTGATGGATGATTCAACCTTTGATGTAATTGGCTCCTTCAATATCACGGGCGGGTCCAACGACTTTGTGGTAGGATTAAAACCATTTGCGGGGGAAGACACCTTGCTGGTTTTGTGCCGTAGAAGTGTACATCGTTTATCAGGAGCTAGTGGGAGTTTGAACGATGTTCGGATAGATGTTGTTACCCCTGACCTTGGATGTGCTGCTCGTAACACTATCGTACAGGTGGGCAATCGTGTACTCTTTTTAAGTGACCAAGGGGTATATGCCTTGGAATTTTTGGACGCTTATAATTTGCGAGGAAATGAGATTCCACTTTCAGAATCTGTCCAACCATACATTGATCGCATCAACCAAAGATTCATTGATCGGGCGGTAGCTGCTTTTCACAATAATCGTTACTACATTGCGCTACCCCTAGATAATTCATCGGAAAATAATGTCTTACTGATCTACAACTTTATCAACCAAGGCTGGGAAAGTATAGATCGGGTAGACTCCCTGGAGTTTACCATCCGCGATATGGTTGTGGGTAGGGAAGGTGAGCGTAATCATCTTTATGTAACCACAGGTG
>JAYOXJ010000536.1:0-1644 GCA_038152725.1 Rhodospirillaceae bacterium | reverse complement strand
TGCGCCACGGTGGAGCGCTTCTGGCCGACGGCGACGTAGATGCAGTAGAGCTTCTCCGCCTCGTTGTCGGTGCTGTCGTTGACCGACTTCTGGTTCAAGATGGTGTCGATGATCACCGCCGTCTTGCCGGTCTGGCGGTCGCCGATGATCAGTTCGCGCTGGCCGCGGCCGACCGGGATCAGCGAATCGATCGCCTTGAGGCCGGTCTGCATCGGCTCGTGCACGGACTTGCGGGGAATGATGCCCGGCGCCTTGACCTCGACGCGCTTGCGTTCGGCGTCCGCGATCGGGCCCTTGCCGTCGATCGGGTTGCCGAGCGCGTCGACGACGCGGCCCAAGAGGCCCTTGCCGACCGGCACGTCGACGATGGCGCCGGTCCGCTTGACGGTGTCGCCCTCGCGGATGGTGCGGTCGTCGCCGAAAATAACGATACCGACGTTGTCGCTTTCCAGGTTGAGGGCCATGCCCTTGATGCCGCCCGGGAATTCGACCATTTCGCCGGCCTGGACGTTGTCGAGGCCGTGGACGCGGGCGATACCGTCACCGACGGACAGTACCTGGCCGACCTCGGCCACCTCCGCTTCGGCGCCGAAACCGGCGATCTGTTTCTTCAGGATGGCGGAAATTTCCGCGGCACGGATATCCATTATCCAACCCCTTTCATGGCGAGGCGAAGCTGGGAGAGCTTCGTCTTCAGTGACGTGTCAACCATACGCGACCCAACCTTCACGACCAGGCCGCCGAGTAACGATTCATCCAACTTGGCTTCGATGGCGACCTTGGTCCCCACCGCCTTGCGGAGTGATTCTACGATTGCGCTCTGCTGGGCGTCGGTCAGCGGCTTGGCGGAAACCACCTCGGCGGTGGCTTCGCCGCGGGCCCGGGCCAGCAGCGCGAGATAACCCTTGATCATGCCGGGAAGCGCGAACAGGCGGCGGTTGTCGATGACGACACCGATGAAATTCCGCGTCAGTTCGCTGATTCCGGCGGCGTCGAGCAGCGCCTGCATGGCCTTCTGCTGATCGCCCTTGGAGACGACCGGCGAACGGATCAGCCGCCGGAGGTCATCGCTTTCGTCGAGCATGGCGCCGACGCTGGAAAGGTCGCCGGCCACCTGATCGAGCGCCTTCTGCTCGTCGGCGAGCTCGAACAATGCCGTTGCGTAGCGACCGAATAGGCCGGTCGCACCCGTTACACTCGACGCCACAGGGACATTCCTCGTCCGTTATTCTTAATGAGCCTTCCAAACCGCCCCGAACCACCTCCGAACTCCTTTTCGGACATGATCGACAGGACCCCCTGGACGACCCGCTCCCTCGCGAAAGCGCGCCTGTCCTACCATACTAAATCCGGCCATGCAACACGCCGGGCGTATCCTTTTTCGCACCGCGCAAACCATAGCAATTCTGCGGTGTTGAGCGTTATCGCGCCTACATGAAACTGTAAGGATCGATGTCGATTTGGACACGCACTTTTTTCGGCCATCGGGCGCGGCCGAGCCAGGCGCGCAAGGCCTGCTGCAGGGCTACGTCGCGGCCGGCGATCACCAGGAAACGGCGGCGGTGGCGGCCGCGGAGCAGCGCGATCGGCGCCGGCGCCGGGCCGAGCACCTGCAAATCGGGCGCATTGGGTGCGGTGCGGCCG
>JAYOXJ010000535.1:0-1646 GCA_038152725.1 Rhodospirillaceae bacterium | reverse complement strand
GTGCGGCTCTCCGAACAGCGCGTCGAGGGCTACCGCAACTTCTGCACCAAGCTCTGGAACGCGGCGCGTTTCTGCGAGATGTACGAATGCCGGCCCGATGCCGGTTTCGATCCGGCCGCCGTCACCGAGACCGTCAACAAGTGGATCGTCGGCAAGACGGTGGAGGCCGAGCGCGCCGTCGCGGGCGCCATCGAGGCCTACCGTTTCAACGACGCGGCGCATGGTGTCTACCACTTCACCTGGGGCACCTTCTGCGACTGGTATCTGGAGTTCATCAAGCCGGTGCTGATGGGGGCGGACACGCCCGCCAAGGCGGAGACTCGTGCCACCGCCGCCTGGGTGCTCGACCAGATTCTGCACCTGATGCATCCAATCTCGCCGTTCATCACCGAGGAACTGTGGGGCCAGATGGCGGCCGACCGTCAAAGCCCGATGATCACCGCGCCCTGGCCCGAGCTTGCCGACAGCCTCGTCGACGCCAACGCCAACGCCGAGATGGATTGGGTTGTGCGTCTGGTCGGTCAGGTGCGCGCGCTCAGGAACGAGATGAACGTGCCGGTCAAGGCGGAGATCCCGCTTTTTCTGAAGGGGCCGGGCGAACTGGCAACGCGTTGCATGGCGACGCATGCCGAACAGATCAAGCGCCTGGCGCGGCTGACCTCCATCGAAGCGCTCGTGGGCGATGTTCCCGCCGGCAGCGTGCAGGATGTCATCGACGAGGCGACGGTGGTGCTGCCGGTCGCCGACGTCATCGATGTCGCCGCCGAACGTCAGCGGCTGGAAAAGGAAATCGCCAAGCAGCAGGCCGAGATCGATCGCTTCGAGAAAAAGCTTTCGAACGAGAAGTTCGTCGCCAACGCGCCGGATGAGGTGGTCGAGGCCGAGCGCGAGAAACTGGCCGACGCCAAGCTCGCGCACGACCGTCTGGCGGAGGCCCGCGGCAGGCTGCTTCAGGCCGGCTAGAGGACAAGGGTCCTGTCGCCCGGCGAAACGGTTTCGGCTACGCTGAGGGCATGAAGGTGGTGAAATCGATATCCGGGCTGGCCGCTGCGGCCGCGCTTTGGGCGGGCACGGTGCTTGCTGCCGATGCCATCTACCAGGGCCGCATCTTCGATGCCCACGTGCATTACTCGTCCCACAGCTGGGATGTCGTTTCGCCGGAAGGCGCTCTCACGCTTCTCGACAAGCAGAACGTGTTCGGCGCGCTGGTATCCTCGACGCCGGACGAGGGCACGCGCCGCCTAGCCGCCGTCGAACAAGCGCGCGTGCGCGTGATTCCGCTGTTCCGCCCCTACCACGACAGTGCCGATCTCGGCAGCTGGCACGAAAACCCAGAGCGTTTGAGCGAGGCCGAGCGCGCCATCATGGGCGGCCACCGCCACGGTCTCGGCGAGGTGCATATCCATTCGCCGAAGAACCTGGACGGCGAGCGCATCCAGAACCTGATCCGCCAAGTCGCCAAGGCCGGGTTGTTCATCCAGCCGCATGCCGGTCACGAGGTCGTGGCGCGGCTGTTCGAGATCGCCCCCGACATCAAGGTGATCTGGGCGCATGCCGGGTTCTCCGATCCGCCGTCGGTGATCGGACGGCTGATGGACAAGCATCCCAGGCTGTGGGCCGATCTGTCGTACCGCGAAGACGGCATC
>JAYOXJ010000534.1:1134-1656 GCA_038152725.1 Rhodospirillaceae bacterium | reverse complement strand
CAGCGATTTGCAGGGCACCACCTCCAGCACCAGAGCCTTGGAAAGAACTGCCACTTGAACCACTGCTTCCAGGGACCAAAGTCTTTCCGTCAGGGTTATAATTGTAAGTTGCACCGGTACCAGCACCTAAGTCATTCGCCTCAGTTCCTCCAGGCCCGTAACCAGGTAATGCTTCTGAGCTTCTCCCGCTCCATGGGTTGAGCACACCGAGTCCGCCATAACCAGAATCCGTCGAGGCATTTTCCCCATCGAGAATGAAATCTGTAGCGATGACAATATCCCCCCCAGCAACTGTCTGGATTGAGAGAGGTTTGTCTCCCCTGAGGATAACCTCCACCTCAGGACCAATATTTATATGAGTAAAAGTAAAGGTGCAAATTTCGTAGTTCCATGGGTCCTCGACTCCGTGCTTGAAAGATGTGGATGTGGTTACACCTACTCCGTGGGGACCGCCTTCTACTAGGAAACAGCCTGATTTAGTATCAAAGATCAAGGTACCTTGTTCAAGATCGATAGAGGATG
>JAYOXJ010000534.1:0-1124 GCA_038152725.1 Rhodospirillaceae bacterium | reverse complement strand
TCCATTCGCCGCTCACATCCACATCACCAAGGAAGACTTCAGCCTGTGCGTGCAAGGCTACCCGACCGCCGCTCGAGCCCCGGGTTTGATTGGTGCCGGACAATTTCACGCCATCACCAGCCTTGGCCTCAATTCTTCCAAGATTTTGGATAGACTGACCATCCAAACGAATTGAACCTCCGGATCCTGATGCGGATGATCTCAGCCCATCTCCTCCATTTGCAGAGACAATCACATTGGGTTCAATAAGAAGTTTTCCAGCAGCTTTTAAGTGAATGGCTCCGCCACCCGCGCCTGATCCATCAAGTCTGGAGGAACCTCCGGAGCTTCCTCCCAGTAAGTCAGAGAGGGATGGATGGCCAACTTCACTGCCTCCCCCTGAACCGTGACCACCATGCCCAGCACCATGTCCCTGTTCAGAGATGTCTGTTGGCTTGCCCGGACCAATACCAAGTTGTTTGCCCGAGGCAACACCGTCATAGCCTCCCAGTATACCAATCCCTCCAGTTCCTGATAATTTTGATACATCTCCACCGTCGGCCCGCAAATCTGATCCCAGAATGAAATCTCCCGAACGTGCCTCCAGAATAAGAGCATTTTCACCCTTTAGGTTGATCACTAAACTTCCGCCCAGGCGAATTTCTTCAAATACAAAGTGACAGACTGAGTAGGACCAGACAGTTCCATCACTGTGCCTGTAAGAACGATCTTCAATCAGTCCATAATGTTTGGTCCCGTCAGAATGTTCCATGACGCCCAAATTGGTATCTACGGTTAATGTCCCACTAAAAGTTAAGAGATTTGCCTGTTCGATCAAACGGTCAAAGCGAATACTTCCACCGGATCCAGTGACCACGCCTTCCCCCGGGTTTGCAACGAGATTATCATCACCTTCATTATTTAATGTTTGCCTGCCGCTGAGAAAAATTCTTCCCCCGGCACCACCATTGGCACCACCAGAAACATCAAGCAATGCATTTTCTGTAAGAAAAAGATCATTGGCCGAGAGTCGGATGGCACCACCAGAACCACCTGCACTTCCGCCCGCACCATTTCCTCCAAGAGTAAGAATTTTGCTGTCAATGGTCAGGGAGCCATTGGCTTCAATCGCCAAGGCACCTCCA
>JAYOXJ010000533.1:0-1664 GCA_038152725.1 Rhodospirillaceae bacterium | reverse complement strand
TTGCTATAGGAGACGTTTTAGTGGAATTTAGTTGAGGATAGGTTAACGGCCAGTACGGGCAAAAGCGAGTCGCTATGCGGCCTGGGGAAAGCTGGTGCCGCCGAGTGGAATTGAACCACTGGCCTCGCCCTTACCAAGGGCGCGCTCTACCCCTGAGCTACGGCGGCGCACCAAACCGAGCGCCTTATGCCACAGGGCCGATAGGCGCGCAAGATAGCGAAACCATGGCGCGGCCGAAACAAAGCCGCTAGGTTGGGCGCGAATGCGGCGCGTTGCGTCATGTCGTGAATTTGACCTTTTGACTGTCATGCCAGATACCCCCCGGAAACCCGCGCCGCGCTTGAGCGAGCGGGGACAAAACGCCAAGGCGGAACGCGAAGGTCGGCAGGCTGCCCTGCTGCGCCAAAATCTGCTGAAACGAAAAGCCCAGCAGCGAAGACGGGACTCCGGTAGTGACGATGCTCCTGGGAAATGTTGAAGATAGATGGTCCGCGGGTGAGTTAGAGGAAGTGCGCGGCCAATGACCACGGCAGATGCCACCACGCCGGGTGCCGGCGCGAGCATGACGGCGTTTCGGCGCTGGATGATCATGGTCGCGGTCACCGGGTCGACGACGCTCTACGCGATGACGATCCTGATCGTCAGTGTCGTCCTGCCGCAGATGCAGGGCAGTTTGTCGGCGACGCCGGATCAGATTTCCTGGGTGATGACGTTCAACATACTGGCGACGGCGATCGTCACGCCGATGTCCGGCTGGCTGGCGGGACGGTTCGGTTGGCGCAACGTCATGCTGTTCTCGCAAGCGGGGTTCTGCATTTCGACGTTTTTCTGCGGGATCGCGGAATCGCTCGAAGCCTTGGTTTTCTATCGAATTCTGCAGGGCGGATTCGGAGCTCCAACCATCCCCCTCGCGCAGGCGATCATCTTGGATATCTTCCCGCGCCGTCAGCACAGCCTGGTCACCTCGATTTTCGGCATGGGGGTTGTCGTCGGGCCGATCTTCGGGCCGATCTTCGGCGGCTATCTGACCGAACTCTATAACTGGCGCTACGCATTCTACATGCTGGTGCCGTTGGCGCTGGTCGGCTTCGTTGGCTTGTGGGTTTTCCTCACGGATGGCGGGCGGCGGGCAAAACTCCGCTTCGACTGGACGGGGTTTCTGCTTCTTGCCGCCGCCCTGGCGTCGCTTCAATTGGTGCTCGACCGCGGGCAGCGGCTCGACTGGCTCGATTCGTCGGAAATCGTCATTGTGATCGTCGTCGGGTGCTGTGCGCTTTACGCCTTCCTGGTTCACAGTTTCATGGCGGAAAAACCGTTTCTCGACCTGCGCTTGCTGAAGAACGCCAATTACTCGCTCGGCCTGCTGATTGTCCTCGTCTACGGGATGCTGAATTTCACGCCGATGGTGGTGATGCCGCCGATGCTGAAGGAATTGGGCGGGTATCCGGAAGCGGTCATCGGCACGTTGCTGGGCGGGCGCGGCGCCGGTGCCGTGGTCGGGTTCTTCCTGGCGGGCCGCCTCGGACGCTTCGACCCCAAGGTCGGGATGACGATCGGCTTCGGTCTGCAGGCGCTTTCCGGCATCCATATGATGACCTTCGATATGAATGTCGGCATGTCCGAAGTGCTGACCGCCAGCTTTATGCAGGGCATGTCGGTCGGCC
>JAYOXJ010000532.1:0-1667 GCA_038152725.1 Rhodospirillaceae bacterium | reverse complement strand
GTATTGCTGGTGTTGATCGTACTGCACGGCATTCGCACCGAATATCTGGTGCAGCGCCGCACCCGCGAACTCCAGCACGAGGTGCAGGAGCGCCGCGCCGCCGAGGACCGCGTGCGTCAGCACGAGGCGGAACTGGCGCATGTCTCGCGCATCAACGTGATCGGCGAGATGACGTCGGGTCTGGCGCACGAACTGCGCCAGCCGCTGGCCGCCATCCGCAACTATGCCGAAGGCGGGCTCCGGCGGCTGCAGCGCGGCAATCTCGACGGTGCCGAGGCCGGCGAGGCACTCTCCGAAATCGCCGAGCAGGCCGGTCGCGCCGCCAAGATCATCTCGCGGGTGCGCGGCTACATGCAGAAGCGCGAACCGCGCCGCGCCGCCGTCGACATCAACCAGGTGGTGCGCGAGTCGGCCGGGTTCCTGCGTTCCGACGCGCGCGCCGCAAGCGTCGACGTGTCGCTGGCGCTGACCCAGCCGCTGGCGCCGGTATCGGGCGACCTGATCGAACTCGAGCAGTTGGTCATCAACCTCTGCCGCAACGCCATCGAGGCGATGGCCGAGACGCCGCCGCCGCGCCGGCTCGAAATCGAGACCGCCGCCGATGGCGCCGACATCCGCGTTACCGTCTCCGATACCGGCCCGGGCATGGCGCCGGAGCGGCTGGAGACGATGTGGCAGCCGTTCATGACGACCAAGGAACGCGGCCTCGGCCTCGGCCTCGCCATCTCACGCTCGATCGCCGAGGCGCACGGCGGGCGTATCCGCGCCGCCAACCGGACAAGTGGCGGGCTCGCGGTGGCGGTCTGGATTCCGGCTGCTGCGGCCGGCATCATGGCGGGCGGAGGTGGCCATGGCGCGTGACGTTCAGGTCTATGTCGTCGACGACGACGAGGCGGTCCGGAAATCGATCTGCTGGCTGTTGGAATCTGCCGACCATCCGGCCCGGGGCCTGGCCTCGGCCGACGAACTTCTCGCGCTCGGACCGCTCGGCGGCGACGGGTGCATCGTCACCGATGTGCGCATGCCCGGCATGACCGGGTTGGAGCTGATGGCGGCGCTGGCGGCTGCGGGGTCGAACTTGCCGGTGGTGGTGATCACCGCGCACGGCGATATCCGGATGGCGGTCGAGGCGATGAAGCTGGGCGCGCTTGATTTCGTCGAGAAACCGTTCGAGGAGAAAGCGCTGCTGGCGGCTGTCGAGAACGCGCTCGCCGAGAGCCGCCGGCGCAGCAAGACGTTGACTGCCGACGCCGATGCCCGGCGCGGCTTTCAGAAGCTCAGTCCGCGCGAGCGCGAGGTGCTGGAGATGATTCTCGCCGGCAAGCCCAACCGGCTGGTCGCCGACGCGCTCAAGATCAGCGAAAAGACGGTCGAGGTGCATCGCGCCCACATCATGGAGAAGACCGGGGCGAAATCCTTCGCCGAACTGGTCACCATGGCGGTCGAGACCGGCTTTGGCGGCCGCGGGCGCTGACGCCGTCCGAGCCCCGGGTATAGGGTTTTCCCCAATAGGAGGCAGGCCGGGCGGGCGCTATAATCGAGCCCAGGGAGGCCCCGCCGGATCGTCCGGCTCGGCCATACAAATAATATTGGGAGATAGAGATGCGATTTGCAGCAAGGTCACTTGGCCGACCCGCAAGGAAACCGGAATCTCGACCGTGATGGTG
>JAYOXJ010000531.1:0-1669 GCA_038152725.1 Rhodospirillaceae bacterium | reverse complement strand
GGGAGGTTCACATGCCGAAGAGTGATATTGAGATAGCCCGCGAAGCGAAGATGCGTCCGATCGCGGAGATTGGCGACAAGCTGGGGATTCCGTCGGATGCGCTGCTGCAGTACGGCCCGACGAAGGCGAAGATTTCGTACGATTTCATCAAGAAGCTTTCGCGCAAGCCCGACGGCAAGCTGATCTTGGTTACCGCGATCACGCCGACGCCGGCGGGCGAAGGCAAGACGACGACGACGGTGGGCTTGGGCGACGGTCTCAACCGGATCGGCAAGAAGGCGACGGTTTGCATCCGCGAGCCCAGCCTGGGCCCGTGCTTCGGCATGAAGGGCGGTGCGGCGGGCGGCGGCTACGCCCAGGTTGTGCCGATGGAGGACATCAACCTGCACTTCACCGGCGACTTCCATGCCATCGGCACGGCGCACAACCTGCTTTCGGCGATGGTCGACAACCACATCTACTGGGGCCACAAGCCGGAGATCGACTCGCGCCGCGTCGCCTGGCGCCGCGTCGTCGACATGAACGACCGGGCACTACGCGACATCACCTGCTCGCTCGGCGGCGTCGCCAACGGCTTCCCGCGCGAGGCCGGTTTCGACATCACGGTGGCGTCCGAGATCATGGCGATCTTCTGCCTGGCGACCGACCTGAAGGACCTGGAGCGCCGCATCGACAACATCGTGGTCGGCTATACCCGCGACCGTAAGCCGGTGCGCGCCAAGGACGTCAAGGCGTCGGGCGCGATGACGGTGCTGCTGAAGGACGCGCTGATGCCGAACCTGGTGCAGACGCTGGAGAACAACCCGGCGTTCATCCACGGCGGTCCGTTCGCCAACATCGCGCATGGCTGCAACTCGGTGATGGCGACGAAGACGGCGCTGAAGCTCGCCGACTATGTCGTTACCGAGGCCGGCTTCGGTGCCGACCTGGGTGCCGAGAAGTTCTTCGACATCAAGTGCCGCAAGGCCGGCCTGAAGCCGGCGGCGGCGGTGATCGTCGCCACCGTGCGTGCGCTGAAGATGCACGGCGGCGTGACCAAGGACGCGCTCGGCAAGGAGAACGTGGACGCGGTGAAGAAGGGTTGCGCCAATCTGGCGCGTCACCTGCAGAACGTGAAGCGGTTCGGCATCCCGCCGGTGGTGGCGATCAACCGGTTCATCACGGACACCGACAAGGAAGTGAACGCGGTGCGCGAGACGGCGAAGAAGCTGGGCGCGGAGGCGATCATTTGCACGCACTGGGCGGACGGCTCAAAGGGGACGGAGGAACTGGCCAAGCACGTGGTCAAGCTTGCCGACAAGGGCAAGGCGAAGTTCGCGCCGCTGTATCCGGACGAGATGCCGCTGTTCGAGAAGATCGAGACGGTGGCGAAGAAGATCTACGGCGCCAAGGAACTGACGGCGGACGCCAAGGTGCGCCAGCAGCTCAACGAGTGGGAGAAGGAAGGCTACGGCAAGTTCCCGATCTGCATCGCCAAGACGCAGTACAGCTTCTCGACCGATCCCAACCTGAAGGGCGCGCCGAGCGGCCATACGGTCAACCTGCGCGAGGTCCGGCTGTCGGCGGGCGCCGAGTTCATCGTCGCCATCACCGGCGAGATCATGACCATGCCCGGCCTACCGCGCGTGCCCTCGGCGAACTCCATCTTCCTCAACGCCAAGGGCGATAT
>JAYOXJ010000530.1:0-1670 GCA_038152725.1 Rhodospirillaceae bacterium | reverse complement strand
AAATCGGTTCCGTCGCGCGCCAGCACGGTCAACAGCCGATAGCCTATCAGTTCGTGGGCGGCGGCCGCCGCGGCGGCATAGATCGCCTCCGTCGGTTTGCCTTCGGCGACGGCGGCGGCAAGGGCGGCGATAGTGGCGGGTGCGTTCATCTGGCGCGCTCACTTGCCCATGGCGTAGGCGGCGCGGCGCGGATCGGCACCGGCCTGTTTCGCTTTGCCGTCGACCCGGATGGCGCAGACACCGCCGGCCTTCCAAGTCATTTCCGGCCACCAGTCGACCTTGTGGCCGCGTCCGTTCAGATCCTCGGCGACGCTTTTGTCGATACGGTTCTCCATCATCAAAAGACCCGGGAAATAGTCGTTCGGCGCGAACGACGACGGAAAGCTGTAGCTGGCGAAACGCGGCGCCGAAACGGCATCCTGCATGTCCATGCCGAAGCGCGTGGCGTTCAGGAACACCTGCACCATGGCCTGCACCTGAACGTCACCGCCGGGCGTGCCCCAGGTCATGAACGGTTTGCCATCCTTCAAGGCTAGCGCCGGGTTGGGCGTGAGGCGCGGGCGCTTACCGGGCTCGACCTTGTTGATGCTGGTCGAGATGCCCCTTGATTGCGAACCGCGCGACGACGGGCAGAGCCCGGTGCCGGGGATCACCTCGGAATCTGAGGACGGATCGCTCGGCGTCGCAGAGAACATGTTGCCGGCCGCATCGACGACGCAGACGTAGGAGGTATCGGTGCTGCCCGGCGGGCCGCCCAACGGCGATTGCGACGCCCGATGTTCCTGCGGCTTGGTGGCATGCACGTCGCCACCCGGCATGAGCTCGGTCGAGTGTTCCATGCTGGCGGCCGTTCTCGCCTCGCCGCTCAAGGGATCGCCCGGCGGCGGCATTTCCGGCCAGGCGCGGGCGTCGTCGATCAGCGCTGCGCGGGCTTGCAGGTAGTCCTCGTCGAGCATCCCCGCCACCGGCACATCGACGAAGGCCGGGTCGGCGACGTATTCCTCGCGGTCGGCGAACACCAGTTTAAACGCTTCGGTCAGGCGGTGAATGTAGGCCGGCGAATTGTGTTCGAGGCCGTCGAGCTCGACCTCACGAAGCAAGGCGAAGGCCTGGGCCAGGCTAATACCCTGGCACCACGCGCCGCAGCCGTAGACGTCGTAGCCGGCGTAACTGACGCGGAGCGGCGCCTCGAAGCGCACCCGATAGCCGTCGAGGTCGCTTTCGCGCATGAAGCCGCCCTTGGCGCGGTGGTAGTCGCAGATCTTCTTGGCGATATCGCCGCGATAGAAGGCATCGTAGGCGGCGCGGAGCCCATTGGCGCGGTCACCGCCGGCGGCACGTTCCTGATCGACCATGTACTGTAGTGAACCGGCCAGGTCGCTTTGCACGAAGATCTCGCCTTCTTGGGGCCTCAGCACACAGTAACCAGTACTCGCAATTTGGCCGTCAAAGTCTTTCGAGATCACCGCGCATCTCATTTGCGTCGGACGGGTCGTAGCGAAGATCACATCTCCATTGAGGACAATCTGCTGTGCTCGACTGGGAGCGTCAGCCGAGTTAATAATCGAGGTCTCCAGAATTCTTCCCGAGGCCAGTTCAACTGAAGACAAATCGATGTATCGATATTCCCGAGATTGATCTGTTGACCAACTGATTCGCGACACTTGGGT
>JAYOXJ010000529.1:0-1674 GCA_038152725.1 Rhodospirillaceae bacterium | reverse complement strand
GCGACCACCTCATCGTCCTCGTTGAACACGATGATCGGCGCCATCGAGCTGCGCGGGCGCTTGCCGCCCTCGACCCGGTTGGCGACGGAGATGCCGTCGGCAACGGCGTCATAGGTGAAGTCGGTCAGCTGGTTGTTGAGCAGGAAGCCGCGCACCATCAGGTGCGAGCCGAAGGCGCCTTCGATAGAACTGGTCATGGAGACCGCGTTGCCGTCGGCGTCGATGACGGAAATATGGGTCGTCGACGGGCGCTCGAATTCGATGCCCGGCTGAAACAGCTGCGTCTCTTTTCGCGGCGGCTTGCCGGCCTCGACCCTGCCCATGCGGCCAATCGGATCGATCAGCGCGGCGCGCTCAGCCAGATACGCCGCACTGACCAAACCCTCTTGCGGTACGGACACGAAATCCGGGTCGGCGATATGGACAGCGCGGTCGGCATAGACCAGCCGGCTCGCTTCGATGAACAAGTGGATGGCGGCGGCGGACCAAGGTTCCATCGCCGGCAGATCGAACTTCTCCAACAAGCCGAGCGTCTGAATAACGCCGATACCGCCGGATGTGGGTGCCGGCATGCCGCAGACCTTGAAGCGGCGGTACGGCGCGCACAACGGGTCGCGCTCCTTGGCCTCGTAAGACGCCAGATCCTCCAGCGTCATGTCCGCCGGGTTGCGGGTGGTCTCGCGAATGCGCGCGACGATCGTTTCCGCCACGTCGCCGCGGTAAAACGCGCTCGGCCCTTCCGCGGCGATGCGCTTGAGGGTCGTCGTCATGCGTTCGTTCGTCAGCACCGTGCCGACCGGCTTCGGCGTGCCGTCAGGCAAATAATAGTGTTCGCCGGGAATTTTAATTTTCGGCAGGGTGTCGTCGATCTCGAGCAGGCGGTAGAGGCGCGGCGAAATCTCGAACCCGTTTTCGGCGACGTCGATGGCGGCGGTGAATAGGTCGGGCCACTGAGCTGCGCCGTGACGGTCGTGGCTCAGTTTCATCATCCGCACCAGGCCCGGCACGCCGACGGACTTGCCGCCGATCACCGCCTGGGCGCGGCGCATGGCCTTGCCGTCTTCGGTCAGAAAGCGGTCTTCCGTCGCCGAGGCTGGCGCGGTCTCCCGGCCATCGTAGGCGTATAGACTCTGCGCCTCGTTGTCCCAGTACAGCAGAAACGCGCCGCCGCCGATGCCCGAAGACTGCGGCTCGACCAGATTGA
Organism: Rhodospirillaceae bacterium; assembly: GCA_038152725.1. Classification (GTDB taxonomy): domain Bacteria; phylum Pseudomonadota; class Alphaproteobacteria; order Rhodospirillales; family Casp-alpha2; genus TMED8. The sequence goes on along the minus strand of JAYOXJ010000529.1, from coordinate 470 downwards.
GCACCAGCTGAGTCGCCAGTGCGGCATCGAGGGCGTTGCCGCCGGATTTCAAAATGTCGTAGCCGGCCTTCACCGCCAGCGGGTTCGCCGCGGCGACCATGAACGATTGGGCGCTGCCGCCTTTCTGTTCGACCAAGCCACTAGAAGCTTCCGGAAAGTCGTAATCTTGGGCGCGCGTGTTTGCCGCCGGTATCAGCGCCAGTGCGGCGATGGCCGCGGCGCGCCATTTCAGGGAAACACGCATGAACAATCCTAAACAGTTGCGACTCAGACCGCAGTCATATCACAGCCGTGAGACCGGGTCAGCCGAGCGCTTGCCGGATCAGGCGGCGCATGAGGGTAACGACCTGGGCCTCGCTGCGTTTGATCCGCGAGATCGGTCCGCCGACACCGATGACCACTGTCTGGCCGCGCACCGGACGGGGGTAGGCGATCGCGATGGCGCCCGTGTCCGGCGAGACTTTACCGTA
>JAYOXJ010000528.1:0-1677 GCA_038152725.1 Rhodospirillaceae bacterium | reverse complement strand
CGAAGGTCAGGAACGGCACGAACCCGGCCATGAACACCGGCAGCGTCGCCCAGCTCGCCCTGCCCTCGCCAACGACGATGGCGGTGGCGATCATCGGCGCCGCGCCCCACAGGAACCAGGTGATCCGGTTGGGCTGGGAGCGGCCCTTGAGCGTGTCGCGGATGTAAATGCCGCCACCTAAAACCTGGACGGCGGCGGCCACGAGCGCCAGCGCGATCAGCATCGTCGTCCCCTGCTCCCCTATGCCGGGATCACCGGCAGCATAACGCAGGACGGATGTTCGGCGTCGATGAAGAGCGACTGGCGGGCGACCAGCCGGTGAGTGTGGCGGCCGAGCGGCTCGCCGGTATTGGGGTTGACGTCGTAATGCGGAAAATTGCTCGAAGACACATCCAGGCGAATACAGTGGCCTTTCGCGAACAGGTTGCTGGTCGCCTGCAAGCGGAGTTCGATTTCGTAGACTTCGCCCGGCGTCATCGGCTTGGCCTTTTCGAAACCGTCGCGGTAGCGCATGCGCAGGATGGTATCGCCGAGATTGAGCGCGTAGCCACCGGGATAGTCGTCGTTCGGCGGATACTCGTCGATCAGCTTGACGGTGAAGTCGGTGTCGACGGCGCTCGACGCCACCCAGAGCCGGCAGGTGACTTCGCCGGTGACTTCCAGGGCCGCGTCCAATGGCGCCGTGCGGAATACGATCACGTCCGGGCGCTCGGCCAGGGGGCGATCGGTGCTTCGGTCGCCCGACATGGTGCCACCGCGCTGGTCGAAGCCGCCGCCCTCGATGAAACCGGTGGTGCCGTAGTTGGCGAAGTTGCCGCCGACCGTGGGCACCGGATCGGCCGGATCAAAATCGTATTCGACGGACGGCGTGCCGGCCGCCGGCGGCGCCTCGGCAAGCCGGCCCTCGGGCGCGAGGTAGAGCGTCGTCGGCCGGGTCCGCGCGATCGGCCATTCGTTCTCGTCGCGCCAATAGCCGCCATGATCGAGCCGGCCGTTGAGATCGCGCCGGCCCGAGCCGCCGCCCATGACGAAGATAGTCACCGGCGCCTCGTCCGCAGGCCCGGCCGCCATCCCCTTCATGTGGCGGTCGAACCATTGCAGCCGGAGCGCGTTGTTGTCCTCCATGGCGGCGGTGGGACCGAACTCCACGTTACCGGCCCAGGACTGCTGGAACATGTCGCTGCCGTGCAGCCAGGTGCCGATCACCAGCTTCTTCGGAGTCTTGTGGCGGCGCTTAAGTGCATCGTACTTCCAGAGCGTCGCGGTGATGTGGTGGCCGTACCACGATGTCTCGAGCAGCAACGGGATGTCGGGGTAGTCGTCGATGAACTCGTCGATGGAAAGATCGGGCGTGATCAACCATTCGTCGTAATCAGCACGCGTGATCATGTCGAACAGCCAGCGCTCGTAGTCCGGCACCAGGCTGAGCGGCGAGGACCCGGGCGTGAGCGGATCCTCGGCGAGCCAGCGCGGCAGGTCCTTCCACATGTCGTCGATGGCCTTGGCGATCTTCGGATCGGCGACCGCCTCCTGGCTCCAGCGCGCCATGAACACCACGTAGTGGAAGGCGATGCCGTATTCGCAGGTACCGCCGTGGCGCATGGTCTGGCGGTAGTAGTTGTAGGGCCCGTCATAGAGCGCCTGGGTCGTGAGCTTGGGCGGATGGCGGACGGCCAG
>JAYOXJ010000527.1:0-1683 GCA_038152725.1 Rhodospirillaceae bacterium | reverse complement strand
CATAGGTTACAACTGGTTTGACTGCCATGAGATTAACTTATTTTTTGATTGATGGCAGTTTTTTCAATCGTCAAATCAGAATCCGAAGAAATTTTTAAAACTACAGTTTTATCTTTGACTTCAACGATTTTCCCGTGAATTCCTCCAATTGTAATTACTTTATCTCCTTTTTGAAGATTCGACTGTAAGTTTTTCACTTCCTCTTGTTTTTTAGAACTTGGTCTTATGAAAAAATAATAAACGACTAAAAAAATTAGAAAAATTGGGAGTTGTGATAATAAAATTTCTAGAAAACTGGGATTATTAGTTTCGTTCATACAGAATATAAGTTAAAGTAGGTATTTTTTTTTAACAAGCTGATAAAAGATAATAGTAATGAAAAAAATTAGAAGAATTGATGATAATATGTAAAGAATTCTGAAAAAAGAATTGTCATATTTGTATATAACTTCATGCTCCCCTTTTGGAATAATTAATCCTCTAAGAACCCCATTGGTTTTGAATGTTTTTACTGGTCTTCCATCAATAAAAGCCTTCCATCTTGCCGGATAAAAGATTTCGCTAAGCACTAAAAAAGAATCTGAATCTGATTGATTATTAACCCTTATTTTTATTTCATGAAGACCCCATTCAAAATCGACTACTTCTCCATCTGAGAATAATTTATCTTCAAGATCTTCTACCACTACAGTATTCAAAGGATTAAACGCATCAGCAGTAAGATAAAAGAAAAGATTTTCATCGGATTTTATTACTCTTTTAGCAAACCAAGCTCTTGGCAGAGCATTTAAAAATTCGTAAATGTAAACATCACCGCTATACGTAACAGAATGAAAATTAGTTTTTTTTATTAAATGAAAATTTTGATTATCAATTTCAATTGTTGAGATAAAATACTTTACATTTAAAAACTTCAAAACTGGAATTGATAATAAATTATTTGAATTGTTCATTAGCGCAGAATAATGATAAAATTTTGCTGGATGAAATCCGCCTACTGACTCTATTCCAAAATATTTGAATTTTGGATCCTGAAATAATTGAGCAACCGGATATATTCTGTAAGAAGTTTTGTCCGCCAGTAAAAAACTAATTGTTTCATCTTCAGTAAAATATTGATTGAATATATTTTTTTCAATAAGCTGACTTTGTTGAGAGTCATTTTTCGAAGGGTTTATAATTCTTTTGTCAACTCTATAAATATCAATAAATGATAGAATAAAAAATAAAGCTAGAATCAAATTGGACATTGAAAATTTATTTATAATCCTATTTTGAAATTTATGTCGTAAATCATTTAATCCAAAAGCGGCTAAAATATAGAGAATGAAATTTGTTACTATTAGAATCATACTTGGAACCCGAAAACTGCTGAAAAAGGGTGCATAATCAAACAATAGGTTGTAAACGTAAGGGAAATACTTACCAAAAGATATGAGGAGACTCAATAATAAAACTAGAGCTAAATATTTCCTTAAAGAATCAAATTTCGAAAAAGAAAAGAATGCTAAAATTAAAACAAATATTCCAACATAATGAGGGAAGTCAGTAAATGGCATATGGCCAGAATAGCTCTCTCCCCCAAAACCATAATAATTAGGATTAATATATGTAATCAATTCTTTTGGATGCATTGACCAATTGGTTGCATATGAATAAAGATTATCTGATATAGAACGTATT
>JAYOXJ010000526.1:0-1698 GCA_038152725.1 Rhodospirillaceae bacterium | reverse complement strand
CGTCCGCCGGGCTCAACGGCCGCGCGCTCGGCTATCCGCGCGGCAAGGTGCTGGGCGGCTGTTCGGCGATCAACGGCATGGTCTACATGCGTGGCCAGGCCGCCGACTACGACCAGTGGCGCCAGGCCGGCAACACCGGCTGGGGCTGGGACGATGTGCTGCCCTACTTCAAGAAATCCGAGAACTATCACCTGGGCGCCAGTGCGACGCACGGTGCCGGCGGCGAATGGCGGGTGGAGAAACAGCGGCTTTCCTGGAAGGTACTCGACACCTTCTTCGATGCCGCGGCGGAAGTCGGCCTGCCGCGTCTCGACGATTTCAATTCGGGCGACAACGAAGGGGCCGGCTATTTCGAGGTCAATCAAAAGAGAGGCATGCGCGTCTCGACCGCCGGCGCGTTTCTGAAACCGGTGATGAACCGGCCCAACCTAAAGGTGCTGACCCACGCCCACACCACGGCGCTGATGCTGGACGGCAAGCGCGTCACCGGCATCGAGTTCGAACTCAAGGGCCGGCCGGCAATGGCGCAGGCATCGGGCGAGGTGATCCTCGCCGCGGGCGCCGTCAACACACCGAAGCTCATGGAGCTATCCGGCATCGGACGTGGCGACGTTCTCGCGAAGTTCGGCATCGCCGTCCGCCACGAGTTGAATGGCGTCGGTGAAAACCTGCAGGACCACCTGCAGATCAGGACCGTCTTCAAGGTGAAGAACGTCGAGACGCTGAACCAGAAGGCCAATTCGCTGTTCGGCAAGATCGTCATGGGCCTGGAATACGCGTTTTTCCGTTCGGGCCCGCTGTCGATGGCGCCGAGCCAGTTCGGCATGTTCGCCAAAAGCGACCCGCGTATCGCCACGCCGGACCTCGAATATCACATCCAGCCGCTGTCGACCGATCGCCTGGGCGAACCGCTGCACCCCTTCCCCGCCGTCACTGCGTCTGTCTGCAACCTGCGGCCCGAGAGCCGCGGCACTATTCACATCAAGTCCATCGATCCGGCCGAGCATCCGGCGATCCAGCCGAATTACCTGTCGGCGCAGCACGACCGCGACGTGGCGGCGAAATCGATCCGGCTGACGCGACGCATCATGGCGGCCAAGGCACTCGAGCGATACGAGCCGAAGGATTTCCTGCCCGGTACCCATATCGAGAGCGACGAGGACCTCGCACGCGAGGCCGGCAATATCGCCACCACGATTTTCCATCCCATCGGCACTTGCAAGATGGGTTCCGACCCAATGGCAGTGGTCGACGCCCGGCTCCGGGTGCATGGGCTCCAAGGCCTGCGGATCGTCGATGCGTCGGTCATGCCGACGATTACTTCAGGCAACACCAATTCCCCAGTCGTCATGATCGCGGAAAAGGCTTCCGACATGATCAAGGCCGACGCCCGATAACCGCCACTGGACCTAAGCCTAAAGTCAGGGGTATGATTCAATCGAAGGCGAAGGAAGGTTAATCGCCGTCACGATTGACGAAGCATTGGCGCGACTTGTCGGCAGGCACGATCGCCCGGGTCAGTTGTTCGAAACCGCCGTCGACCTCCTGACTTCGGTCACCGGTTGGCGTTTCGCTGCCATCGGCGCGCTGACCGAGGACCGCAATACGGTCGAAATCCTGGCCGTCAACGAACTGGGCAAGCCGGCCAAATGTTGGATCTATGAACTTGCGGGAACACCCTGCTGCGACGTCTACAAC
>JAYOXJ010000525.1:0-1702 GCA_038152725.1 Rhodospirillaceae bacterium | reverse complement strand
CATATGCAAAGAGGCATAGGTCTAGGAGCACCTGCATTAATTTTACCAATTATTGCATTTTTCATTTCACTAAAAGAGCCATCCAAAGGATTAGGGGTAATGATCATAATTACAGGTATTTTGATCATTATTGGAGGAATTGCAATTATGGTCAACCCATCACCATCATCTGAAACTTCAGAAAGAGATCCAATGGCATCTATGGCTATGATGCTTATTCCAGCTGTAATTCAACTTGCATTGGGTGGAATCAAAATAGCAAAATCAAAATAAGATCATCATGCCAATTTGTGCAAAATGCAGTAATGATGTAAAAAAAGTCTATGATTGTGATCATACAAATTTTGAAGAATACTGTGTCGAGTGCTATACTGAATTACACTACTACATGACAGAAAGTGAAAATAATGCTAACTGAACGTGAAATAGCCATCTATGCTCTAGGAAAAACGGAAGGGGTTCATTCTATAGCAGAGACTTTGGGTAAGGGTCTTGATGATGAGAAATACATAGAATCTTGGAATAAAACTATGAAGTTGTTGGGGATTGAACTCCCTCTAAAGGAATTAGAGAAAATTTACAAGGAATTTGCAGAAAAGATGGAACAAATAGTTGATGATTCAGAATTAAAAAATAAAGATAGTGTTGGTATGAAAACCAAAGAACCAAAATAGAAAATTTTGATATACTCTAAAAATTAGACAAAATTAATGAAAGCAATCATTCTGGCTGGAGGTCGAGGAAAAAGACTAAAACCAGTAACAGATTATGTTCCAAAACCTCTTGTTCCAATAAAGAACATACCCATTATTGAATGGCAAATTAGATATCTTAAAAAATTTGGAATCAAAGAGATCATCATTTGTACAGGATACAAAACAGAAATGATTGAAAATCATTTGAACATGAAAGATATTGGAATAAAAATAAAATTCTCGATTGAAAAAACACCATTAGGTACTGGTGGGGCAATTAAAAAAGCAGGAAAAATGATTAATGAAAAATCATTTTTTGTTTTGAACGGAGATACGATTACAGATATTGATTTAAAAAAATTACAAAAAAAGAAAAATGCAATTGCTGCTATTGAACTGAGAACAAAATATGGTATTTTGGAAACTGAGGATGATAAGATTTTAAATTTCATAGAGAAAAAAGAAATTTCAGATACTTGGATGAATGCTGGAATATATCATTTAGAAAAAGCAGTTTTAAAAGAACTTCCAGATAGAGGCGATATTGAAAAAACAGTATTTCCTAAATATGCAAAAAAAGGAATTCTAAATACAATAAAATATAAAAATTCTAAATGGTATTCTGTAGATTCCTTCAAAGATATGGAGGAATGTGCATTGGAAATAGAGAAAATAATAAAATAGTTTTTTTGATTTATGCACCAGTTCTGTGCAATGTGACCATCATGTATGCAACCTCTTCCACAAATGACTCATCTTTGCTCGCTGAAGCATATTTGGTGGCGTTATTCCAAAAATTGGATTCTTGATGGGTTTTTTCTGCAAATGTTTCTTGGCTCAACAGTTACTGATATACAGATTTTCCAATAATACGGCACCTCAATCAAAATTAACCCAATGCTAAAACAGAACACTAGAATATCCAATCAGTACTAGGTATTTCATGCGTATTGCATGCAGTTTAGGCTCAATGTTGTCCGTAAATGAGGTTCTAAACTGTGCTGAGT
>JAYOXJ010000524.1:0-1710 GCA_038152725.1 Rhodospirillaceae bacterium | reverse complement strand
TCCAGCCGATCATCGTCGTCGTCAACAACGGCATGTACGGCACCATCCGCATGCATCAGGAAAAGCACTTCCCCGCCCGTATCGTGGCGACGGACCTGACCAATCCGGATTTCCAGTTGCTGGCAAGGGCTTACGGCGCGCATGCCGAACTGGTCGAGAAGACCAAGGATTTCGAGGCCGCTTTCGCCCACGCGCAGGCGAGCGGCAAGCTGGCGCTGATCGAACTCAAGGTCGACCCCGAGGCGATCACGCCCACCGCGACGCTCAAGGGCCTCCGCGAGGCGGCATTGAAGGGTTAACCGACGTTGACCTTGACGGTCTTGGAGTAGCTGGCGCCGGCGTCGTCGCTCCAGGTCAGCTTAAGCTCGCCCGACTTCTCGGCCTTGAGGTAGAACGATGTGAACGGATTTGCCGACATCGCCGGGTGCCAGTCGGCGACCAGCACTTCCTTGCCGTTGTAGACGGCGGTCAGCTTGTTCAGGATGTCGCGTGGGATCGGCTTGCCGCTGGCCTGGTCGACGCGCCGGCCGCTCTCCATCATGTGGGTGACCAGGGTCTTGACCTCGAAGATCTCACCCGGCTTCAGCTTGCTCGGGATGCGCACGCGCGGTTGGATGTCTTTCGCCATGCTCCCCTCCCCTCAGCCGCCGCAGCCGCCGAGCGTGACCTTGATTTCGCGCGCCGCCATGAAGGCGGTGCCGTCGCTCATCTCGGCGACGCAGACGATCTTTTGCGACTTCGCCAGCCGGACCCGGAGCGAGAACTCCGCCTTGCCGTTATGCGGCCCGAAATGATAGGTGGCGACGTCCGGCAGCGGGTTGCCGTCGGCGTAGACGTGCACGCGCTTGACGTGGTCGGCGTCCGACATCGGGCTCTCGACCGCGACCTTGAGCGGCACGACGCCGCCGTTCTCGGCGATCTCGGGCAGCGTGATGTCGATGCGGCCTTCCTTCGCCGACTTGCCGCCGAGCGCCTTGCCGATGGCGGTCATGACATCCGCCGGCGCCGCCTCCGCGCGCAACGGCAGCAGCGTGACGCTCAGCGCACCGGCGCCAGCCAGCGCAAGGAAGTCGCGGCGCCTCAAAGATTTCTCGGTCAATGGTCGTCTCCCAACTGCTGGGTTGTCGGTTTCGGTATTAAAGTCGTCCAGCCCGGAACGCTGCCGCTCCGGGCCGGCATGACTAAAGGCAATTAGGCGTCAGGGTTTGAAACCAGACCTCGTCAGGGCTTGATATAGGTGTAGCCCTGGGCCTGCAGGTGCGCCAGTTCGGCAACGCCGGACGGCACAATGTCTTCCTGGAACACCTCGTACAAGGCATCGGCGGAGAGTTTCTTACTGGTCAGCGTGTTGGCGCAGACCTGGAACTTGATGTTCTGGGCCTTCAGGTTGGCGACCGCCGTCTGCAGCTTGCCGGTTTGTTTGGCGTGCTGCAGCAGGCCGATGCCGTTGCCGTGGATCACGACCTTGAGGTCGAGGTTCTGGGCGCCGACGGCATTGATGTGGTTCTGGATGTTGCGTAACGCGCCCTGGTAAACCTTGTCGTCCTGACCGCCCGGATAGTTGATGTGATAGACGACTTTTTGCTGACTATAACGCTCCCCTGTCTGAGCGCACGCCCCCAAAGTAACCGCCGCGATCAAAGCAACTACGATCCATGCAAATCGCATCTCTATCTCCCAATATTATTTGTATGGCCGAGCCGGACGATC
>JAYOXJ010000523.1:0-1712 GCA_038152725.1 Rhodospirillaceae bacterium | reverse complement strand
AAGGTGCAGGACATCCTGCAGCCCGAGCACATCGCGTCGATCCCGCTGGCGCCGCCGGAAGTGAAGGGCTCGATCAACCTGCGCGGCCGCATCGTCACCGTCATCGACGTACGCGTGCGTCTGGGTCTCAAGCCGAAAGCCACCAAGGATACCGGCAAGGGCATGGGCGTCACCGTCGAGCACGGCCACGACCTCTATACGCTGCTGGTCGACAGGATCGGCGATGTAATGGGTCTCTCCGGCGACAACTTCGAGCGCAACCCGGCGACTCTCGACCCGAAATGGCGCGAGTTCTCGGTCGGTGTCTATCGCCTCGAGAAGAAGCTCATGGTGGTCTTGGATATCGAAAGGCTCTTGAACCTGTCCAAGTGGGACGGCAAGAACTAACCCTGCTTTAGCAGCCTGGCAGCGTCGATGGCGTGATAGGTGAGCACGCCGTCCGCTCCGGCGCGCTTGAATCCTGTAAGCATTTCCAGAACGGTCTTGTCGTAGTCGATCCAACCGTTGACGCCCGCACCCTTGAGCATGGCGTATTCGCCCGACACGTTGTAGGCGAAGGTCGGCATGCCGAAGGCGTCCTTCACCCGCGCCACCACGTCGAGATAGGGCAGTCCCGGTTTGACCATGACCATGTCGGCGCCCTCGGCAATATCGAGGGCGACTTCGCGAAGCGCCTCGTCGGTATTGGCCGGGTCCATCTGGTAGGTCTTCTTGTCGCCCTTGAGCGCACCGCCGGAACCGACCGCGTCGCGGAACGGGCCGTAGAATCCGGACGCGTACTTGGCGGCGTAGGACATGATGGCGACATCCTGAAAACCGGCCTCGTCGAGCGCCGCCCTGATGGCGCCGATGCGCCCGTCCATCATGTCCGAGGGGGCGATGACGTCGCAGCCGGCCTCGGCCTGCACAACGGCCTGCTGGCAGAGGATATCGATGGTCGCGTCGTTGAGGATGATGCCGTCTTCGACAATGCCGTCGTGGCCGTCGGAGTTGAACGGATCGAGTGCCACATCGCAGAGCACGCCGACCTCGAGCTTACTCTCCCGGATCGCGCGCACCGCGCGGCAGACCAGGTTGTCGGGATTGACCGCTTCGCGCGCGTCGGGGGTCTTCAGCGCCGGATCGGTGTAAGGGAAGAGGGCAACGCAGGGAATGCCGAGTTCGACCGCACCGGCGACCGCTTCCGCCAGCAGGTCGATCGACAGCCGCTCGACGCCTGGCATGGAAGCGATCGGCTGGCGTTCGCCTTTGCCATCGACAACGAAGACCGGCCAGATCAGATCGTCGGCGGTGAGCGTGTTCTCACGCACCATGCGCCGTATCCACGGCGTGCGCCGATTGCGGCGCATGCGCGTGGTCGGATAACAGGCTTCCGGCAGAATCTTGTCGATCATGGCCGGAGGTTAGTGCATATTTCGGCCGCGTAAAACCACTGATCGACGGGCGGCTACGCCAGTGCCGCAATCCGCGCTATTCCTCGAGGACGCGCCGCCGTTCGCGGTATTCTGCCTCGTCGATCTCACCGCGCGCAAACCGTGTCTGAAGTATGTCGAGCGGGGTGCGTTCCTTGCCGGGTGCCGAATGGCTATGCCCATTGGCATGTCCCGGCCCGCCGAGCCAGCGCGACAGTAGGGCAACCACAATAACCGCCACGGCGATGAACGCGATCATCATCATCGGCCCGAAGAACCAGCCGTGCCAGCCGCCGTTTC
>JAYOXJ010000522.1:0-1713 GCA_038152725.1 Rhodospirillaceae bacterium | reverse complement strand
TGCGGCCGGGGTTCGCGCCGGGCCCGCGGTGCCGCCCCGGAATCGGACGCCGCCTTGGCCTTGTCGCCGGCCAGTTCCAAACCGGGCTGGCGGCCGCCGACCAGCTCCAGATAGACATAGGCCAAGAGCCGCGCATCCTTAAGCGCGCCGTGCAGTTCGCGGCCGGAATTGTCGATCTGGAAGCGGCGGCAGAGCGCGTCCAGACTGGCCGGCGCGCCGGGAAACTTGCGCCTCGCCAGACGCACGGTATCGACGGCGCGTTCGCGCGCCAACGGCTCGCGCCCCACGGCCTTCAGTTCGGCGTTGATGAAGCCCATGTCGAAATCGGCGTTGTGGATGACCAGCGGCGCGTCGCCGATGAAATCGAGGAAGGCCTCGGCGACGTCGGCGAAGACCGGGTGCTTGGCCAGGAAATCGCCGGAAAGGCCATGGACGTTGAAGGCCTCTTCCGGCATGTCGCGCTCGGGATTGACGTACTGCCAGTAGGTTCGCTCGGTGGCGACGTGATTGACCAGTTCGACGCAGCCGATTTCGACGATGCGGTGCCCGCTCGCCGGGTCGAGGCCAGTGGTCTCGGTGTCGAGAACGATTTCGCGCAAGCTCGCTTCGCCTTTCCTATCCGCGCCCAGGACTAGTGTTTACCGCGTGTCCGTGGGCGGCGGGGGAAGGGTGGCCAGTGCCTGCCTTGCCAGTGACGGACGGTCTCCAGGATTGTAGCGACGGTGCGGAAATTCTCAACCCGCCCGAGGCCAGTCGGGATGACGAAATCGGCGCGCCGGCATTTCTCGGTGTCGGGCATCTGCCGCGCCAGGATGGCGTCGAGCTTTTCCTCGGTCATGCCCGGCCGCATCAGCACGCGGCGGCGCTGGATGAACGCCGGCGCCGAGACAACGCAGACCGCATCGCAGCGGGCCTCGCCGCCGGTCTCGAACAAGAGCGGCACGTCGAGCACGACGACGCTTTGCTGCGCGCGCGCCGCCGCGCCCAGGAACGCGTCACGGCTGGCCGCGACCAAGGGGTGCAGGATCTTCTCCAGGCGTTTCAGCTCGAGATCGTTGTCGAAGACCATGGCACCCAAGCGGCGGCGGTCGATGGCGCCGGCCTCGAGCGTAATCGGAAACGCCTCGGCGACGGCGGCAACGGCGGCGCCACCCTTGGCCATCACGCGGTGCACGGCGGCGTCGGCATCGTGCACGCGTATCCCTAAGCGCCGGAAGTTCTGGGCGGCGGTGGTCTTGCCCATGCCGATGGAGCCGGTGAGACCGAGGATGATCATCGGCGGGTCACTTGCCGAGGCCGGCCAGGACGTGGTCGCGAAGCTCGGCGGTGACTTCGGGCATCCTGCCGAACCACGCCTTGAAGCCGGGCCGCGCCTGGTGCAGCAGCATGCCGAGACCGTCGACGACGGTGTTGCCGCGCTGGCGCGCGGCCTTGAGCAGCGGCGTCTCGAGCGGGTTGTAGACGATGTCGGTGACCGTCGCCGTCGTCGGCAGATGCGTGAGGTCGATGGCCTCGGCATCGTGGCCGGCCATGCCGAGGCTGGTGGTGTTGACCAGCAGTGCCGCATCCTCCGAGGCCGAGCGCATGTGGTCCCAGGGCAGCGGCTCGACCGGCCCGCCGATATCATGCGCCAGTGCCTCGGCGCGCGCCCGGGTGCGGTTGACCAGCCGGATTTCCGATGCGCCGGCATCGATCAGCGCCGCGACCACGGCC
>JAYOXJ010000521.1:0-1719 GCA_038152725.1 Rhodospirillaceae bacterium | reverse complement strand
GCAGATACACCGTGGATTTGTAATCGACGCTCATGTCTCGTTTGCCTGCGTTTTCTTTAAGATGCCGCGCGCGGCCTCGCCGTCGGCGGCGATTTGTGCCTGAAGCGCGGGCAATCCGTCAAACTTCTTTTCCGCGCGGATGTATTGCAAAAGCTGCACCGTGACCCGCTTGCCGTAGAGATCGCCGGTGAAATCGAACAGGTGCGCCTCCAGGACAACGTCCTCGCCGCCGAAGGTCGGGCGCTTGCCGACGTTGGCGACGCCTTCGATCCAGCGCTCCTCGTGGTCCTGCAAAAGCCCGACGCGCACCGCGTAGACGCCGAGCGCCGGGCGCACCATCGAGCCCAAGTGCAGGTTCGCCGTCGGGAAGCCGATCTTGCGGCCGCGCTTGTCGCCGTGCGCGACGCGGCCCTCGATCTCGAACGGCCGGCCCAGCACTTTCGCCGCGCCCCCGACATCGCCCGTGGCCAGGTATTCGCGTACCCGGGTTGAGGAATAGACCTGGCCGTCGGGGCCCTCGATGGCGCTGACGGCGGTGAAGCCGAAGCCCAGTTTCTGGCCCATGGCCAACAGCATCTCGCAGTTGCCGCCGCGGTTGTGGCCGAAGACGAAATCGTAGCCCGCCACCACGTGGCGCGCGCCGAAGCCCTCGACCAGCACCTGGGTGACGAAGTCCTCCGCCGGGCGCTGCGAGAAATCGCGGTTGAAACGCTGCACGATCATTGCGTCGACGCCGAGGCCTTCAAGTGCCCGCGCCTTGGCGCGGAAGGGGGTCAGGCGGAAGGGCTCGAGGTCCGGCTTGAAGACGCGCCTCGGATGCGGCTCGAAAGTGAGCACCGCCCAGGGCCGGTTTGCGGCGCGCGCAATGCGCCCGGCCTCGCCGATGACGCCCTGGTGGCCCAGGTGGACGCCGTCGAAGTTGCCGACCGCGATGGCGGCGCCCCGGGCCTCCTGGGGCAGGGTCTCGAAGTGGCGATAGATGCGCATGGCGGCACAAGGTGTCAGCGCGTCCGGGCCGGGTCAAGCGCGCAGATTTCCGCGCCATTTCCGGCCTCGGCCGGGCGCTCCGCCGGTCTCAGGACTTGCGGGTGGGAACCATGATCGTGGCTTCGCCGGTGACCACCGGCTTGCCGCCGACGGTGCAGACGGTGGAAAGCTCGATGAAACGCTTTTCCGGGATCAGCTTGGTGATCGTGCAGGTGGCGGTGACGGTGTCGCCGGAGCGCACCGGCGCCTTGAAACGCAGGTTCTGCGCCACGTAGATGCAGCCCGGCCCCGGCAGCTTGGTGCCGATGACGGTGGAAATGAACGACGCGGTCAGCATGCCGTGGGCGATGCGGCCCTCGAAAATGGTTTCGCTGGCGAATTCGTGGTTCAGGTGCACCGGATTGGTGTCGCCGGAAATGCCGGCGAAGGTGATGATGTCGGCGTCGGTGATGGTCTTGGCGAAGACATCGCTCATGCCTTCTTCCAGGTCCTCGTAATAATAGCCGTGCAGTTTGTCCATGGGGTTGGTCATGCTGTCCAATCTCGCCTCTCTCAGGACGGAACAATGTTCCTTTTGCGCCGCAAAATTTTGCTGCGGCGCAAACTTACGGGAGAAACCGGGAACTCGCAACAAATGCTTCACGCATCGTGCTGCGCTGCCGCAACCCGGTATCCGCGCCTTTTGGGTTTTTCGCGACACCGATCCGGGCAGGTGTTAGGGTCGGGCCATGT
>JAYOXJ010000520.1:0-1723 GCA_038152725.1 Rhodospirillaceae bacterium | reverse complement strand
TCGAGGCCGATGCGGTGGTCAAGGGCCAGACCGCGTCTTCGTCCTACAAGCCGGCCGTACTCGACAACGGCGTCAAGGTGCTGGTGCCGCCGCACATCGAGACCGGCACCCGCATCGTCGTCAACACCTACGACGTCACCTACGTCGACCGCGCCACGGCCTGTGGCCGCGAGCGCCGGGCGACCCGCCCGGGCGGGGGCGCCCGTCACCGCCCTAATCATGGTATTGATGGACGGGGCGGGCACGGCGGGCCGCAACCTGGTGCGCAATTTCGGCGACATCGAAAGCCTGCAGGTCTCCAAGAAGGGGCCGGCCGACTTCGTTTCCGAGGCCGACCGCCGGGCCGAGAAGATCATCTACGAGACGCTGCTGAAGGCGCGGCCCAAGTACGGCTTCCTGATGGAAGAGCGCGGCGCCGTCGCCGGCGAGGACATCTCCAACCGCTGGATCGTCGACCCGCTTGACGGCACCCTCAATTTCCTGCACGGCCTGCCGCATTTCTGCGTCTCGATCGCGCTCGAACGCGACGGCGAACTGTTCGCCGGCGTCATCTACGAGCCTATCTCGGACCAGATGTTCTGGGCCGAAAAGGGCCAGGGCGCGCATCTGAATGGGCGCCGGCTCAGGGTTTCGGCGCGGCGCGAACTGGACGAATCGGTGTTCGCCACCGGCATTCCGTTCCGCGGCCGCGACGGCCACGAGCCTTTCCTGGCGCAACTGGGCGAGGTCATGGCTGTTTCCGCCGGCGTGCGCCGCTTCGGCGCCGCGGCGCTCGACTTGGCCTACGTCGCCGCCGGCCGGTACGAGGGCTTCTGGGAACAGGGCCTGAATTCCTGGGACATGGCGGCCGGCATCGTCATCCTGCGCGAGGCCGGCGGCATGGTTTCCGACTTTGCCGGGCGCAAGCGCATGCTGGAATCGGGCGAAATCGTCGCCACCAACGGCATCCTGCACGACGAGCTGCGCAAGCTGCTGCGCAAACGCTGAACCGCCGCCGCCCCGGCCATGCATCGGGGTGCGCCATGAGTCAAAGCGGTTGTGTGAAAACCGGCCCTTGGCTATGGTGGCGGCAACAAACAGCGGGTCCGCCGACCCGGCCGATGACGGTGGCGGGTTCGCGTCCGGCCGGCCACCGGACAGGACATAGAATTCTTCGCGACTTGAGGCGCAAATGAAACGCCAAATTGGCACCACCGGAACGCATACCGACACTCTCGCCAGGCTTTCCGCCGCCGGCCTTGTCGCCGGCTGGATGATGGCCTTGGCGCTCGCCGCCACCGGCCCGGCCCAGGCGCAGGCGGTCGATGGCATCGTCGTCGATCTCAGCGTGATCGGCGATGGCGGCCAGGGCGCCCAATCGGGCGTGGGCGGCTACGCCGGCGGTCCGTCCGGCAAGCTGCTGGTGCCGCCGCGCGCCAACGTCAATTCGCGCCTATACGTGCAGCCGAACCGCGTGGTCGGCGCGCCCGCTTTGACCGCGCCCGCGGAATCCATTGCCGAAAGCAAGCCGGCGCCGAAACCGAAACCCGTCGCCGCGGCACAGCCGGCGCCGAAGCCGCAGCCCAGGCCGGCGGTCAAGACCGTCGCCGCGCCGCCACCGCCCAAGCCGGCAGCGAAGCCTGCCACATCGATGGAATCCAAAATGCCGCCGCCGCCGCCCGCCGCGATGGCGAGTAAGGCCCCGCCGATGCCGCCGAGCGCCAGCCCGGCACCGCCGACCGCG
>JAYOXJ010000519.1:0-1741 GCA_038152725.1 Rhodospirillaceae bacterium | reverse complement strand
CGTCTCAAGTGCGTGACGATTGATTGATCAAGGGCCGCGACTGTAGCCCCGGCGCGGATGCACCGCCCCCGCGGAGCTTGCGCCAAAGGCGCAATGCGTGAGCGACAAACGTCGCCTAGAGCTCGATCAACAGGCTGCCGTGCTCGTCCAAGGTGACGCGGCAATGCGAGTTGACGACAGTGGTCGACTCGTTCTCCTCGATGATCGCCGGGCCTTCGGCCTCGAAACCGGGGCCGAGTTGGTCGCGCCGGTAGACCGCGTGATCGACGAACTTTCTCACCACCGGACAATAGGCGCTGCGCTTGCCGATCGGTTCGGCCTTGGCGCCCTTCGCCTCGGCCCGGCCGAAGGTGCCAATGCGTGCCGGCGCCGACGCACTTAGCCGCAGGTTGACGATCTCCAGTTCCAGGTCGTCATAGACCCGGCCGTAGAGCTTCGTGTAGGCGGCATTGAAGGCGTCGATGATGGCGCGCGGATAGTCGGCGGCCTCGAGATCGGTGCGGGCGATCTGCACGCTCTCGTGGTAGCCCTGGCCGACGTAGCGCATGTCCAGGCTGAGCGTATCGGTAACATCCTTGGGGTCGATGTCGGCGGGCATGCGCGCGCGGCACTCGGCGGCCATTTCGTCGAAAGTGGCGGCCAGCGATTTCGCGTCGGCCTGGGAGAGCCGCATCGGTTGCGAGCGCACGGTATCGAAGGAGATTGGCGCGACGATCATGCCGAGCGCGGAGGCGACGCCCGCATAGGGCGGCACCAGCACGCGCTTGACGCCCAGGCGCCTGGCGAAATCGACCGCGTGCACCGGTCCGGCGCCGCCGAAGGCGACCATGGTGTAGCGGCCGGGATCCTCGCCGCGCTCGGTGACGTAGACCTTGGCGGCGGAAGCCATGTTCTCGTTGACGATGCCGTGCACGCCCCAGGCGGCGTCCTCGACCGAAAGGCCGAGCGTCTTGGCGAGACCGTTTTCGATGGCCTTGCGCGCGGCGGCGATATCGAGCGCCATGCCGCCGCCAAGGAAGTGGCCGGCGTCGAGATAGCCGAGCACCAGATCGGCGTCGGAGACCGTCGGCGCCTCACCGCCCTGGCCGTAGCATGCCGGGCCCGGCTGCGCGCCCGAGCTTTCCGGACCGACCTGCACGGTGCCGACCGCGGTCACCTTGGCGATGGAGCCGCCACCGGCGCCGATCTCCATCAGATCGACGACCGGAATGCGCACCGGGAAGCCCGAGCCGGTCTTGAAGCGATGCACGTGCGCGCATTCGAATTCAGTGGTCTTGGCGACGGTACCCTCGTTGACCAGGCACATCTTCGCCGTGGTGCCGCCCATGTCGAAGGCGAGCACGTGGTCGAGGCCGGCGAGGCGCGCGTAGTGGGCGGCGCCCAAGGCGCCAGCGGCGGGGCCGGACTCGATGATCTGCACCGGGAAGCGCCGGGCCGTTTCCGAGGTCGTGGTGCCGCCCGAAGACAGCATCAGCAGCAACTCGCCCGGCGCGCCGGCATCGAGCATGCGGCGGTTCAGGCGGTCCAGGTACTTGCCGGCCGCCGGTTTGGCATAGGCGTTGATGACGGTGGTCGAGGTGCGCTCGTATTCCTTCATTTCCGGCAGCACCTCCGACGACAGCGATACCGGCATGTCGGGCGCCATCTCGGCGATGATCTCGCCGAGGCGGCGTTCGTGCGCCGGGTTGCGGTAGGAATGCAGCAGTGAGACGGCGATGGACTCGACACCGCGTTCGATAAG
>JAYOXJ010000518.1:0-1762 GCA_038152725.1 Rhodospirillaceae bacterium | reverse complement strand
GTCCAAAGGAACCCGTTTCTCCGCCAAACTGACATTGGCCATTAGCTTAGTTCGGGAAAGAATTGATGGTTGCAGTCGCTTGGGAGGATCTTGTTGCTCGATTAATTTCCCATCTATACGGAAACGGATACGGAATTTTTTCTCGAGAGGCTCCATGTGGATATCTGAAGCTCTTTTTTCCAAGGCGTCTTTGATAACCGAGTGTACAAATTTGATGATTGGGGCATCTTCTTCGCTAACATCTTCTGGACGGGTATTTCCCTCGATCTCAATATCTCCCTGGCCTAAACCTTCAAAAAAATCCTTTTCCTTTTCCTGCTCGTTTAATCCATACAACTGATTGATGGCATCGAGCACATCCCCTCGGTAAGCAACTCTAGGGTTTACTGACTTACCAAGTAAATGACCAAGGTTATCAATCGAGTCCTGGTCCAAGGGGTTTGCCAAAACAATATCAACCGAAGAACCATCTGTGCCTAAGGGAATCGCTTCGTACAGCCGGGCATGCTCGGGGCTTAACAGACCAAGCACTTCAGGAGTTAGGCTAACGCTGGACAGATCAATAGGGTCCATACTGAGTTCTGCACTCAAAAAATTAACCACTTCTTCCGAGGATAGTCCCAGTTTATCAAGAAGCAGGTTGAAAAAATCGATCCCCTCATCGCCAGAGGACTCATCTGCACCCATCTCCTTCGCCTCTATCTGAGCTTGATCGATCGTTTCCTGTGCAAGTAGCCCTTGCTCCTTAAATGCATCGAGGAGGTACTCCTCCGTTGCATTTATGGCGATGTAAGTGGACATTGAGAACAGTCGCTTATCGGCCCAATCCCATTAGAAATTCTGGATTGTTCTTAGTTTTCTTCACTCTTTGTATAAACATTTCCATAGCCTCAGCAGGAGGCACTCCTTTCATGGAACGGCGCAAGGCATATATTTTGCTAAGCTCATCGGGATGGTAGAGTAATTCCTCCTTCCGTGTTCCGCTCTTTTCAAAGTCCAAAGCCGGAAAAATCCGTTTATTCGAAAGCTCACGATCGAGGTGCAGTTCCATATTTCCAGTGCCCTTAAATTCCTCGAATATAACTTCATCCATTTTGCTGCCAGTTTCAATCAGTGCCGTACCAAGGATTGTCAGGCTTCCACCACCTTCGATATTGCGAGCCGATCCAAAAAATCTTTTGGGCCTCTGTAATGCGGTTGCCTCTACACCACCACTTAAAATTTTGCCACTATTTGGCATAGTGGTGTTGTAAGCACGGGCTAATCGGGTGATCGAATCGAGTAGAATGACCACATGCTGTTCGTGCTCAACCATCCTGCGGGCTTTTTCGATCACAATCTCTGCTGCATGAACGTGGCTCTCCGCACTTTCATCGAAAGTGGATGCTATCACTTCTGCATCAGGTACCTGTCTTCTAAAATCTGTCACCTCTTCAGGCCGCTCATCTACAAGCAATACAATCAAATGAGCATCAGGATTGTTTTGTCGCAAGGCCCGAGCAATACCCTGTTGCAAAACTGTCTTACCAGTTCTTGGAGGTGCAACGATTAACCCTCTCTGACCAAATCCAACAGGCGAAACTAAGTCAACAACCCGCATGGCAACATTATCCCACTCCACTTCCTGGTGAGTTTCCAAATACATTCTCCGTAGCGGATAATATGGGGTTAATTCAGTGAAGGGGGTAACCCGGCTGGCATCCTCTGGAGCACGCCCCATAACCTCGTCCACTCTTAGGACTATCGGGCAGGAGGACTCCTC
>JAYOXJ010000517.1:0-1763 GCA_038152725.1 Rhodospirillaceae bacterium | reverse complement strand
TGGTGGGCAAAATCAAGAAACAGTTCCCCTACTTCGCCGCCCTCGACATTCCGGGCGGAATCTACTCGGAAACCCCCGATAACGTCGGCACCTTCGGCTTCAAGGCGACCCTGGTGACCAAACGCGAAGTCCACCCGGACACCGTCTACGACGTCACCGCCGCCATGTTCGATGCCTTCGAAAAGTTCCAGGACAAGCACCCATCGCTGAAGCTGTCGTCGCCGAAGCCGATGGTGCAGAACGGCATCTTCATCCCGTTCCACCCTGGCGCCGAACGCTACCTGCGTGAAAAAGGCTATCTGACGCCTGATCCGCCGGCCGCCAAGCCGGAAACGGTGGCGATGGACAAAAAAGACGAAAAAGCCGAAACGAAAGGCGCCGAGAAAAAGTGAGCGAAGTCCCACGAATGTCGCTGTTTTCGCGCGTCCGCCGTCAGGCACGGCTGGGTGCCTCGGTGCTGGCGCTCGGGCTGCTGGCAGCCGGCTGCCAGACAGACGGCATGTTCGGCGCGCAGCCGCCACAAACAGTCAGCACCATCCGCGACATCCCGGCGGACAAGATCAACACCGATTCCAGGCGTTATGCCGCGCTTGCCATCGATGCGCTGAAGAAAGATGACCTGGATGGTGCCTCCAGCTACATCAACAACGCGCTCAGGCTGGAAATCAACAATGCGTACCTGCAGTTCCTGAACGGTTATGTCTACCACCAACAGGTAACCAACGGCGATGTGACCAAGGTCGAAATGGCCAAGCAAGGCTACGAATTGGCGATCCAGTTCGATGCCTCCAACTGGCTGGCGCGATATCATCTGGGCCTGCTCTCCCTCGACCAGCGCAACTACGTCGAGGCGCAAAAGCATTTCGCCGAGGCGATGCACTACAACTCGGATGATCCGGGCCTGCTCTACAACCTGGCGGTCTCTTCCTATTACGCC
Organism: Rhodospirillaceae bacterium; assembly: GCA_038152725.1. Lineage (GTDB taxonomy): Bacteria > Pseudomonadota > Alphaproteobacteria > Rhodospirillales > Casp-alpha2 > TMED8. The sequence goes on along the minus strand of JAYOXJ010000517.1, from coordinate 826 downwards.
CAGGATCCGGTCACCGCCGACGGCGCGCTTCGCCGCCTGCGCTCGCTGCCCGGCTACGGCAAGGACCCGCGTGTGCTACGCGCGTCATCCATGGTCTTGGCGTCGCTCAACAAGCCAGGCGAAGCCAAGCGTTTCTTCGATCTCTACAAGGACGCGCCCGGCGCCAAGTCCGAATTCGTCGGCCGCCGGCTGCGCGACTGGCACGAATTCCACGAAGGCTTCGGTAAGCGCACCCCGGCGCAGATGGTGCAAGTGGCGCCGCTCGGTGATCCGAACCAGATGGGCGGCGGCATGGGCCAGCCGGCCGACGCCGCGGGCGGCCAGAACTTCGGCGAACAACAGGCGCAGGACCAGCAACCCGGCTTCGGCCAGGACCAGGCGCAGCAAGAACAGGAACAGGAACCACAGCCGATCGACGAGAATGGCATGGTCATCGTCGACGTGGTGATCATCCGGACCGAGGAGAACTATACGACGTCGAAAGGCGTCAACCTGCTGAACGGCCTGCAGTTGCAGTTCGGCTCGACCAGCGCCAGCACCGCCGGCATCGCCGCCTATATTCGTACCGGCATTGATTCCTCGCGCACCCAGATTACCCGGGCGCTGAACATCCCGGCGATTACCTATTCGCTCAATATCGCCAACTCGAACACCACCCGGAACGAGATTCTGGCGCGCCCGACGCTGGTGGCACTCAATGGCCAGCCGTCCGAGTTCTTCTCCGGCGTCGAGATTAACGCCGCCGCGGTTGGTGGCTCCAACTCCGACGGCGCTACGGTGCAGATCGAAAAGGAGATCGGCGTCAAGCTGACCGTCACCCCGGAAC
>JAYOXJ010000516.1:0-1768 GCA_038152725.1 Rhodospirillaceae bacterium | reverse complement strand
CGACAAGGCGCAGATCGAAACCGACATCGCCGCCCTCAAGACGGCGCTCGAAGGCAACGATGCGGAAGCGATCAAAAAGGCCACCGAGGCGCTCTCGCAATCCGCCATGAAGCTCGGCGAGGCGATGTACAAGGCGCAGCAGGAAGCCGGCGGCGACGCCGGCATGGGGGACGCGGGGGCTTCCGCCGCCGGCGGCTCCGGCTCACCCGACGATGCGACCGTGGTCGACGCCGACTTCGAGGAAGTCGACGACGACAAGAAGGACAAAACGGCTTAGTTCTGTATCGCGTCCGGTTGTGTAGTTCAGTTGCGGAGGCCGCCTCATGGCGCAGGGTGATTACTACGAAACGCTTGGCGTCCAGCGCGGCGCGTCCGCCGACGACATCAAGAAGGCCTTTCGCAAGAAGGCCATGCAGTATCACCCTGACCGCAACCAGGGCGACGCCGGCGCCGAGCAGAAGTTCAAGGAAGTCAACGAAGCCTATGACGTCCTGAAGGACGATCAGAAGCGCGCCGCCTACGACCGGTTCGGCCACGCCGCCTTCGAGAACGGCGGCGGTTTCGGCGGGGCCGGCGCCGCCGGCGCAGGCGGGTTCGCCGATATCTTCGACGAGATGTTCGGCGACATCATGGGCGGCCGGGGCAGAGGCCGGGGCCGCTCAGGACCGCAGCCCGGCGCCGACCTCCGCTACAACCTGGAAATCTCACTTGAGGATGCGTTCAAGGGCCGCGAAATGCGGATCCGGGTTCCGACCTCGGTCCATTGCGACGAATGCTCGGGTTCCGGCGCGGCGAAGGGAACGTCGCCGACCACCTGTTCGACCTGTCAGGGCCATGGCCGGGTGCGGGCGAGCCAGGGTTTCTTCACCGTCGAACGTACCTGCCCGACCTGCCAGGGCACCGGCCAGATGATCGAGAAGCCGTGCGGCGTCTGCAGCGGCGCGGGCTCGGTGCGGAAGGAAAAAACCCTTGCGGTCAACATTCCGGCGGGCGTCGAGGACGGCATGCGCATCCGCCTGTCGGGCGAAGGCGAGGCCGGCGCGCGCGGCGCGCCCCCCGGCGATCTCTATATCTTCGTCGCGGTTTCCGCGCATCCGATGTTCCAGCGCGACGGCGCTAATATCTTCTGTCAGGTGCCGATCCCGATGACCACGGCGGCGCTCGGCGGTTCGGTGGAAGTGCCGGCCATCGACGGTTCGCGCGCCAAGGTCACGGTGCCGGCCGGCACCCAGACCGGCCGCCGGCTGCGGCTCCGCGGCAAGGGCATGTCGGCGCTCAACCAGTCGGGCCGCGGCGACATGTATATCGAGCTGCGCGTCGAGACCCCGGTCAATCTCAACAAGGAACAGGCGGAAGCCCTTCGCGCCTTCGAGGCCACGCTTGCCGGCGGCAGGAAGGGCGATACCAAGGGGGCGGGCGGCAAATCGACCAGCCCCGAATCCGAGGGCTTCTTCGCCAGGGCGAAGGAGCTCTGGGAAGACCTGACGGACTGACCGGTCCCTATTTTCCACGACCCAATGAACATTGCCCGGTTGGGCCCCGTCCGGGGTCGGTGTATGGTGCCGCTCCGGAACAGGACAGGATTCTGACATGGCTGACATGAAAATCGGCGTGGTCGGCGCGGCCGGCCGGATGGGCGGCGCGGTGATCCGGCAGGTCACCGGGGCGGAAGGATGCGTCGTTGCGGCGGCGAGCGAAATCCCCGGCTCCGACGCGATCGGGCGCGACGCCGGCGAGGTCGCGGGCTGCGGCGCGCTTGGCGTAAAAA
>JAYOXJ010000515.1:1356-1779 GCA_038152725.1 Rhodospirillaceae bacterium | reverse complement strand
TTTTGATCTGTGCCTCAGACTGCGCAAATGTGGAGCCAAACTCGGAATCTGTCCTGATGCATTTGTGCAACATTTTTCCGGGTCGGTATCTCAGTCGAAGGAAGCGCAACTCCGCAGAGCGCGTTGGGTTTTGCGCAACAGGGTAATTTATCGGGTTCGCCAGAGAAGCCATTCAAGAATGAAGGTTTTTCTAAAACATTTTGTTTTCGCCTTTCCCCGGCATTTGATGCGCTCATGCATCGGTACAAAAAGTTCAAAGCCTGTGAGCGCTGTGTTGAAAGCATTCATGGATTTGCTACAAATAGTGCCACGCCTCATTTCCGAACGGATCGATCAACAGAAATGGAAGTCCTTTCTGAATGAATCGGGTTGGAATCAGGAACCATCAGAACGCGTTCATTCCAGGTCATCGTGAACATCTTG
>JAYOXJ010000515.1:0-1346 GCA_038152725.1 Rhodospirillaceae bacterium | reverse complement strand
CATTCGACGCGAAAAGGCGGAGCCGAGGTTTACCTTTTGGATGTCATACAACGTTTGACGGCACGTGGTCATAACTGTCACTTGGCATATGCGGAAGACCGACCAGAAGAACTCATTTCTTCCATCCGGATACCTTCCATAGGTAAAACAGGCAGTTTTTCACCTCCTGATGACGCACATCGGCTTGGCGAATTTATCAAAACCCGAAATCCGGATCTGATTCATTTGCATGGGTTATGGAATTTGAACGTCCTCAAATTGTGTCTTTCCGCCAGACCGTGTCTCATGACGACGCACGATTACCGGTGGCTTTGTCCGGATTCCAAGTTTTACTGGAAACGTCCGCAAACAGAATGCAACCGAAAGGCGGGGTGGAGCTGCGCGGCCATGACATTGAGCAAAAAATGTCTGACACCCAGACCCTTACAGGCCATGCGTCATTTACTGCGTATCAACGGATTCAAGGGATTACTCCCAAAAATGAAGGCCGTCATCTCCCCCAGTCATTCTGCGCTTGAAAGAGTCAAGGCTGAAGGTTACAGCCCTTCTAACTTGCATCGACTCCCCTACTTTTGCGGCATGCCATGCGCGGCATCCCCCAGACCCATTCCGAAAAAAAAACGTATCTGTTTCATCGGAAGAATCGCTCCCTACAAAGGACTCCAATACTTTTTGAAAGCACTGGCAGCCTTGCCTCAAGATGTGGAAGGATGGATCATGGGTGATGTTTCTGGAGACAAAGGTGAAAAAATAACAGCTGATGCCACGTCCCTCGGATGCCAGAAACGCATCAAACTCATTCCCTGGGGAGATCAAAAAGGTGTCACAGAAGTATTGAAACAAGTGTCGCTGTTGGTCTTTCCGTCGATTTGGCCCGAAACACTTGGTATCGTCGGACTGGAAGCCATGGCACAGGGAGTTCCGGTCGTTGGCAGTGATATTGGCGGAGTAAAGGATTGGTTGAAGCACGGCGAAACTGGGTATTTGTGCGAGCCAAAATCGCATGACCAAATCGTCGAATATGCCTCCAAACTTTTATCGGATGAACAACTCATGCTCCAAATGGGGCAACAAAGCATTCAGCATGTCAGCGAAAACTTTCAACCAGATACGCATTTGAACAAATTGGTGGAAATTTACAAAAGCTGCCTGGTGGAAAAAGCATGAAATACCTTATCACAGGCGGAGCAGGTTTTATCGGATCACATTTAGCGGAATCCCTGCTGGAACAAAATCATGAAGTCACCGTTTTGGATGATTTCTCAACAGGTTCGCATGACAACATCGGGCCACTAGAACAACACCCGCGTTTTCAATTGGTGGTTGGCGATGTCCGAGATCGGAAT
>JAYOXJ010000514.1:0-1784 GCA_038152725.1 Rhodospirillaceae bacterium | reverse complement strand
GCGCTCGGCCACCTGGCGGGCGAGCGGCGCCTCGTCGACGGCGGCGCCGTCGAAGCTGACGGTGAAGGTGTTGAGCGCGCCTAGCGTGTGGCGCGCCGCCAGCGCGACGATCAGTCCCGAATCGATGCCGCCCGAGAGCAGCGTGCCGACCGGCACGTCGCTCCGCATCTGCAGGCGCACGCTGTCGTCGAGCAGGTCGTTCAGATGTTCGGCTAGTTCGTCGGCGTCGGCCGGCATCGCCGTCGTGCCCTCGGCCCGCCAATAGCGCCGGCAATCGAGGCGGCCGTCGGCCTCGACCACCAGCATGTGGGCGGGCGGAACCTTGCGGACGTTCCTAAATAGCGTTGCTGGCGCCGGCACATAGCCGTGCGCGAGAGAGGCGGAGACGGCGGCCTCGTCGATCTCCGGCCGGACCAGGCCGGATGCGAACAGCGGCTTGATCTCGGAGGCGAAGACCAGCGTACCGTCGGCGAGCGCGGCGTAGTAAAGCGGCTTGACGCCGAGCCGGTCGCGCACCAGACGCAATCGATGTTCGCTCGCGTCGTAGAGCGCCAGCGCGTACATGCCGTTGAGTTCGTGGAGGAAGCCGTCGCCCACGGCCTCGAAGGCGGCGAGAACGGTCTCCATGTCGCCCATGGTCTTGTAGGGATAGGCCGCGTACTTCTTCCGGAGCTCGAGGTAGTTGTAGACCTCGCCATTTCCGGCCAGCACCATGGCGCCTCGGCGATCTTCAAGCGGCTGGCCGCCGGTCTCGAGATCGATGATCGAAAGCCGACGAAAACCGAGTTCGAATAGCCCGTCCGGCGTGGCGAAATGGCCCTCGCCGTCCGGGCCGCGATGGTGCATCAACCCGACCATGGCGGCGAGCGAACCGCCGCGCTGCTTGGCGCCTTTCGGGCGGAAGATGCCGGCGATGCCGCACATGGCGCGCGCTTTCCCCTAGATCGCTTCCAAGACGATTTCGCCGGTCCACGGCAGCGGTGCCGTATCGCGAAACGATATACGCGTGCCCGCGCCGGCCTCGCCATAAGCGCGCCAACGCTTTGCAGGCGTCAATTCCGGTCGTGTACCTTCGGCCCGGATACGAAATCGCCCGGTCCTGCCGGTGACGACCGCCGCATCGCCGTCGAACGCCACGTCGCCGCCGACATGGAGATAGCGCGCGATGCGGGCCGGGCGGTTACCCTCGACGCGATCGGTCAGGGTGACGTGGGCCTCGGTGAACGACCAACGCCGGGTCACGGTGCCGACGCCACCCAAGCGGCGAAAGCCGTCGAAGGCGAGTTCCATGACGTTTTCGGCAGCCGTCATGCGCGGGCCCGCACCGGTGACGCCCGTGCGGAAATGATCGTCGTAATAGGGGCGGTTCTCGGGTGAAGGCGGGGCCGCGTCGACGGTGACGAGGTTATGCGCTTCGGCACCAAAATAATAAGACGCCTCATCCGCCATGCCGTAGCTGCCGCGTCCGGGATCGACGATGACGCGCTCTCCGCCGAAATGCAGTTCGAAGCTGCCGAGGTCCTGATGGCCGTGGCCGGGCATCGGCGGCCAGCCCGAGGGCGCGGCATGCCAAAGCGCCGACCACTGGCCATGATCGAGCCGCGCCCAGCCGTCGCGCCGGAGCGCGGCCGGGTCGGCGGCTTCGACGGCGGCGTGCCGTTCGAGGATGCGGTTGCGCGCGTCGCCGCTGAGCTTCGCGAGCCAGCCGGTCTCTCTGCCCGCGAGCAGGCCGGCGAGGAATTCGGGCGGCTGGTCGGGCGAGATATCGCCGATCAGCGCCAGGT
>JAYOXJ010000513.1:0-1790 GCA_038152725.1 Rhodospirillaceae bacterium | reverse complement strand
GGCGTAGGCGGTTCCAATCGTGGTGACGAACCATTGGGGTGAAGAACGATTGCCATCCGTTTCGGAATACAGCGGTGATATCGCATTGTATTCTTCCCAATTGGTCATCCCGTCGTCATCGGCGTCATCCCATCGGTCGGTGGCGTCAAGAGGGTTCAACGTCCACGAATCGCCGAGCAAATCCCAGCGTGCAAACCAAATCTCCCATCCGTCGGGCATGCCATCGTTATCGGAATCTGCACTCAACGGGTCTGCCGCCCCGACGCTGTAAGCGGATTGTCCCGCCGTCACACCGCCAGAAGCTCGTTCGGCAAACGTGGCTTCCGGTTCGCCGGCATCACCAATTCGGTCAAACAAAAGGGTGGTAAAGCCGTTGGGCAATTCCACACCCTCCAGCGTTTGGTTGCCGCTAAAGAGATCGGTTCGCACGTGGTATTCGAGGTAGTTCACAAAGGATTCTGCCGGCTCTAATACGCCGTTTCGGTTCACGTCGTAACCATCTCCGTCAGGATTTTCGTACATGTCAGAGCCGTTGAGAGGATTGACACCCACCCGACTTGGGTCCCATGTGCACAAGCCCTTTGATTCCCAGCCGTCAGGCAGGGAGTCTCCGTCAGAATCAACCAGATTGGGATCGGCCTCCGACCACAGCGAAGCCGCCTCGGGTGATTCACCGTGTGTGAGCAACAAATCTCCGTTCATGGCCATCATCCGAACGACGGACCATTGGTACTCGCAGAGGTTGGGCAACCCATCGCCGTCCGCATCCCAATTGGCGTCATCCGCACGCATAGGGTCAAGGCTCCAGTTGTTTCCTCCGTTGAATGTGGTCCCAACCCAACGACGGTGTTGGAGTTCCCAGCCATCTGGCATCCCGTCCCCGTCCGAATCGGGGTTGGTGGGGTCCGTTGCTTGGTCAACGTTCGCCATCGAGAGGTAGGTGGCGTTGGCCGCCTGGCCAGCGGCATCATCGCATACGTATGCCAACTGAACGGTGTAGTGGCACCAAAGGTTGGAGCGCTCGAAAAAGAAGCCAAAGTATTCTGACCCATCGCTCACACCGTCGCCATCGGTGTCACCTTCACGTGGATCGGTGGAATCATAGCCTTGCGGAGTAAGGGCGGTGTATCTGAATTCATCGAGGTTGGTCCACAACCGTTCGAGATTCAAATCGCCTGATTGGTCCAAATCCAAGCCGTCCCCGTCGGTGTCGTACAGCGCATCCCATGGATCGGTGGGGTCCAGACCATGGACCACCTCCCATCCGTCGGGCATCCCGTCAGCGTCTGAATCGTTCGCTCCCGGGTCCATCAGCAACAAATTGGCGAAATTTCCGGGAGAGGCTCCTGCGTAAACGGTGACGTTTCCGTTTCCAACCGACGTCGTAATGGCCACGATTTCTCCCGGCAAACGTGTTTGGTCTTGAATACCGTACACCGCCGTATAATCTCCCGCCAGTGCCCACAACCCCCAATCCGAGCCGATGAGGAGTTCATCGCCAGTCGGATGAATGGCCTGAATGCTGTTGGTTTCCTGAGAGAGTTTGCCGTCAACGCCAGGGTGCAACAGCAAACCTCCGTATTCGATGCTATCGCTGAGCAACGCCAGTTTGTGAAGGCCAGATGGCGTACCAAACCAGAGAACTTGAGCGTTGGAAGGTGAAGGCCCGTCCAACACCAAATCACGCACCTCCGCAGGGTTCCCAACGGTGCCAAGGGGGAGGCTCCTCAATTCGTCAACATCGGTCGCAACGGGGGTGGAATCTGCCGAGTAAAAGAAGCGCCATACAC
>JAYOXJ010000512.1:0-1791 GCA_038152725.1 Rhodospirillaceae bacterium | reverse complement strand
CGCTTCAAGGACGCGGAAATCGTCTGGTGCCAGGAAGAACCGGAGAACGGTGGCGCCTGGACCTTCGTGGATCGCCGGCTGGAGAAGGTTCTGACGGAAATCGGCGCCAGGCAAACCCGACCGCGCTATGTCGGCCGCCCGGAGGCCGCCTCGCCAGCCACGGGCAGCGGCAAGCGCCACCGCCGGGAACAGGAACAACTCATCGATGAAGCGCTGACGCTCTAGGCGTTCGGCGACAGCAGCAGGAATCGCAGTTCATGGCGACGGATATCAAGGTGCCCGAGATGGGCGAATCGGTGACCGAAGGCACGGTCGCACGCTGGTTCAAGGCGGTCGGCGAGGCCGTAACGGCGGACGAGGCGCTGGTCGAGATCGAGACCGACAAGGTCACGGTCGAAGTCCCCGCGCCCGCCTCGGGCGTGCTGACGGCGATCAGCGCCGAGGAAGGCCACGATGTCGAGGTCGGCGCGGTCATCGGCGCCATCGACGAATCCGCGAACGCATCGGCTCCGGCCAAGGCCGACAAGGACGGCGACGCCCCGGCGGCGGCTACTGTCGCCCCCAAAGAGGCTCCAGCATCCGGCGACGAAAGCATCGACATCAAGGTTCCCGACCTCGGCGAATCCGTCATCGAAGGCACGGTCGGACGCTGGCTGAAGAGGGTCGGTGAATCCTTTGCTGCCGACGAGGCCCTCGTCGAGATCGAGACCGACAAGGTCACCGCCGAACTCCCGGCCCCCAGCGCTGGCACGCTGACCGTGATCGTGGCCGACGAAGGTGAGGACGTGCAGGTCGGCGAGATCGTCGGCCGGTTCACCACGGGCGCCGCCCCCGCGAAACACGCCGAGGCCACCAAGACCGAGCCCAAGCCTGCGGAAAGTGCGCAGGCGGACGAAGCGCCGAAAGGCGGCGCAGCCAACACCGACCTGCCTCTGTCCCCGGCCGTTCGCAAGCTAGTCGATGAACACGGGCTGGACCCCGCGGCGATCGTGGCAACGGGACGTGACGGCCGCATCACCAAGGGCGATGTCCTGCGCCATATCGAGAGTCCCAGCGCACCCCGCGCCGTCGCAGCAGCCGCACAGGCTCCCGCCGTGCCCGCAGCGCCGGTCTTCCAGTCCGCCGGCGACCTGCCCGAGCGCCCTGAGGATCCGCGCGGCGAGGAACGCGTGCGCATGTCCAAGCTGCGCCAGACGGTCGCCACACGGCTGAAGGAAGCCCAGAACACGGCGGCCATGCTGACGACCTTCAACGAGATCGACATGAAGGCCATCATGGACCTGCGGTCCCGATACCGAGACGATTTCGAAAAGCGCCACGGCACCAAGCTGGGCTTCATGAGTATCTTCGTTAAGGCTGCGGTCAACACTCTGAAGGAACTTCCGGCGGTGAACGCCGAAATCTTCGGCGACGAGATCGTCTATAAGAACTACTACGACATCGGCATCGCAGTGGGCGGCGAACAGGGCCTGGTAGTCCCGGTGCTACGCGACGCCGACAGGAAGAACTTCGCCGAGATCGAAGGCGAAATCGCCGATTTCGGCATGCGCGCGCGCGACGGAAAGCTGACCATGAAGGAGCTGACCGGCGGCACCTTCACCATTACCAATGGCGGCATCTTCGGCTCGATGCTCTCGACGCCGATCCTCAACCCGCCGCAGTCCGGTATCCTGGGCATGCACAACATCGTCAAACGCCCTGTGGTGATCGACGACGAAATCGTCATCCGCCCGATGATGTATGTCGCCCTGAGCTACGATCACCGTATCGTCGATGGCCGCGAGGCTGTGA
>JAYOXJ010000511.1:0-1794 GCA_038152725.1 Rhodospirillaceae bacterium | reverse complement strand
ATCGAGCAATTAGAAACCATCGAACCCGCCACATTGACAGAAGACGCCCAGCTGAATCGCAGCTTGTTGTTAAGGGAGCTTAGAGACCAGCGGGAGAGCTTTGCGGAGGGCCTCCACCTCATGTCGATGAATATGCGAGACGGACCTCAGCACTTACATGGCGTGACTGAATACCTCGCGCTAGAGGACGAGCAAGATTTTGATAACTGGCTGGCGCGCCTCGAAGCACTCCCGCCGCTGCTGGAGCAATATGAAGCCTTGTTGACCGAGGGCATCGCACGCGATCGGGTACAGGCGCAGATTGTTATGGCTCGAGTCCCCGAGCAACTCCAGCGGGTGATCACACAACAACCCCAGGACAGTCCATTTTACAAACCTTTCGCCAACCTCCCTGACTCGCTCAATCTTGAAGCACAGCGCCTTTTGCAGACCCGAGCAAAAACAGTTATCGCAGAAATAGTGACACCCGCGTATCAGCAATTTGAGCGATTCATTGTCGATACCTACCTGCCCGCGACGAGAGTCGAACCAGGAATTGGCGCCCTTCACGGAGGACGATCGGCATACAGCCTACTCGCAAGACAATTTACGACCACCGAGTACTCCCCCGAGGCGATCCATCAAATAGGGTTAGCGGAAGTCGCGCGTATCCGCAGCGAAATGCAAGAGGTGCTCGACAGCCTCGATTACGCGGGCTCGCTAGAATCGTTCAATGAATTTCTGCGCAACGACCCGCAGTTTTATTACCAGACAGAGGCAGAGCTCTTGGCTGCGTACCAAGCCATTGCTAAGCGCCTTGATCCTGAACTAGTCAAGCTCTTCGGTCGCTTGCCAAGGATTCCCTACGGTGTACGGCCGATTCCTGAGGAAATCGCTCCCGACACTACCACCGCTTACTACATGCCTCCCGCTGCAGATGGAACTCGGCCAGGTTGGTATTACGTCAATTTATATCGGCCGGAGGTTCGGCCGAAGTTTGAAATGGAAGTGTTGAGTGTTCACGAGAGTGTACCGGGTCACCATTTGCAAATCGCGCTCGCACAGGAGCTCGGCGAGCTTCCAGAATTTCGAAGAGAGGCCGGCGTCACTGCCTTTGTTGAGGGTTGGGGTCTCTATTCAGAACGTCTTGGATACGATATGGGGCTCTATCAGGATCCCTACTCCCGTTACGGCCAGCTCACCTATGACATGTGGCGCGCTGTGCGGCTCGTGGTCGACACTGGCATGCACTATTTTTCATGGAGTCGTGAGCGCGCAATCAACTATTTCATGGCGCAGACGCCGAAAACCGAAGCCGATATCGTCAACGAGATTGACCGCTACATCGGCTGGCCGGGGCAGGCATTGGCCTACAAAATAGGTCAATTGAAAATGTTGGAGTTACGTCAAAATGCAGAACAAGCATTGGGGGACGACTTTGATATCAGACGCTTTCACGATGCGATGTTGGGCGCCGGCGCGATTCCACTGAGTGACTTGGAGCGACGCATGCAAGACTGGTTGGCTCAGGAGCTGGTCTTGGCGCAACACCCAGTTGACTAGCATCTGAAGCCTTTTTAGGGTTTTTCTAATCGCGCGATATCATCGCCCTGCAGACTCCCGATTTCGAGGTACTCGCCGCAGGGGTTGACCCCTGTGATATAGGCCATTTGATCACCCGAGCCCTGGAGATTATGGACAACCTCCCCTTCAAGATTGACCGCGATCACAAAGCTGGTCACATTGGCGGCTGATTCCATCCAGTGTTCAGGAAATAGCGAAATAAAAGCGCGTAAACGCGGCATATTGGCCAAG
>JAYOXJ010000510.1:0-1801 GCA_038152725.1 Rhodospirillaceae bacterium | reverse complement strand
TCGTCGAGGCCGCCGCAAACATCCTCACCAACCCCCAGCTCGACCCCTACGGCAAAATACCCGAGTTCAAGTTCTGCGCCGTGAAGGTCGAAAAGGCGGAAGTGGCGGACGCCGCCGAATAACCGAAGCGGTTCAGCCGCCCCAGACGGCGCGGTAGACCCGCATCCAGTTGAGGCCGAGGATCTTGCGGATGTCCTCTTCCGTGAAACCGCGCTGGACCAGCGCCTCGGTCAGGCGCGGCAGCGTGCGCGGCGTCTCGATGCCGACCGGATACTTGTAGGGCGGCGGCGGATATTCCGAGCGCCGCCAGTGCCCCTCGGCGATACGCGTCTCATAGCGCTCCATGGCGACGGCGTCGTCTTCCACCGGATGCTGGCCCTGGTAGTAGTCGATGCCGATGCCGATGTGATCGATGCCGACCAGATCGGCCTTGTAGGCGATGTCGTCGATGAACTGGTCAAGGGTCGGCTGCCCTTCCCAAGAGAGGAACGGCGGGAAGCCGACGGTGCCCACGACGCCGCCGCTTTTCGCAATGGCGCGGATCAGTTCGTCGGAGTTGTTGCGCGCGTTGTCCTGCACGGCATAAGCGTTGGCGTGGGAGATGATGACCGGATGGGATGAGACCTCGACCGCATCGAGCGAAGTCCGCTCGCCGGTGTGGGAGCAATCGACGATCATGCCGAGCGTGTTGAGGCGTTCGATCACCTTGACGCCGAAATGGCTGAGCCCCGCATCGGTGCGTTCGCCGGAGCCATCGCCGATCAGGTTCTTGCGGTTGTAGCAAAGCTGCACGATGCGCAGCCCTGCCGCCTGGTAGGAGTCGAGCAGGTCGACCTCGTCCTCAATGATCGCGGTGCCCTGGCAATGCAGGATCAGGCCGATCTTGCCCTCGGCCTTGGCGCGCTCGATGTCGGCGGCCTTGAGCACCAAGATGGTATCGTCGCGCTCGCGGACGTAGCGCCGCCAAGCGCCGATCATCGTGAACCCGCTGCGCGCGTCACCGGCCATGCCGGTGACCGTCGGCGCGATCGCGGTGGCGCCGCCCTCGCGCCACCAGTCGACGTATTTCGGGACTTTCGCCAGCGGGCAGGTCGCGTCGATGATAATGGCGGAGGCATGCAATTCCTTGGCGTTCATTATTCGAACTCCTTGTTATTTTTCGGTTGGATTAATTAACCCCCGCGTGTCCTTGCTAAACAAGCGAGAACTCCGGCGCGCAAGGCGTCAGTCGTATTTGGCCCAGCGCTCGAATACCTTGGCGGTTTCCGGAATGTGGTGGAATTCCTGCGCGTCCGCGATCTGGATGGCGAGGTCCGGAACCCCATAGGCGCCGGGATCGTCCATGGTGCCGACCTTGATGAAGAGCCCGGTCGGCAAGTTCGGCGTTAGGGTGGTGAGATGCGTGCCGCATTCCGCGCAGAACTCGCGCGTGCGCGGGTTCTCGATGCCCGACATCGTGAACCGCTTGGGCTCGCCCTTGGTGTAGCGGAAGCCGTCCTTCGGCATGCCGATGATGATGTTGGGATGGCCGCCGCTGATGTACTGGCACTGCCGGCAATGGCACTGCACCTTGGCCAAGGGCTCGCCCTCGGCGACATAGCGCACGGCGCCGCAATAGCATCCGCCTTCGAATTTCATGAAACTTCCTCCTCCGCTTGGATTGTCCGAAACCATGTTGAGCGCATGGGTGCGGGAGTCAATAGGGTGACCTGCCGGGGGGCATGCGCGCAAACAAAAGCGCCCCCCGGTCAACCGGCGGGCGCCAAATCGTTTGGCCGCGTTAGCGAAATCAGAGCCGTGT
>JAYOXJ010000509.1:1496-1841 GCA_038152725.1 Rhodospirillaceae bacterium | reverse complement strand
GGCTCGCCATCGTGACGCCGGACATGCATCGCGTGCACCATTCGACCGTCCGGCGGGAAACCGACAGCAATTATGGGTTCAACGTGCCCTGGTGGGATCGCTTATTCGGCACCTACATCGCCCAGCCCGCAGCCGGCCACGACGGTATGATCATCGGCCTCGAGAAATTCCGCACGCCCCTCGACCAGCGCCTGGACAAGATGCTGCTGCAACCGTTGCGTTAGGCGGCGTCCAGCCTCAGCCGCCCGCAGCCAAATTACCGCTTCGGGAAGGCTAAAAATCCTGACATCCCAACAGCAGTCATATAGAATCAACTTACTATTGTGTATTGAAAAAGACATATTA
>JAYOXJ010000509.1:0-1486 GCA_038152725.1 Rhodospirillaceae bacterium | reverse complement strand
CCCCCTAGCGGCTCGTAGCTACTTCAGCCCCATTAAGTATTAAGACGTGCATGCCCGTACCAGCACGGGCCGACTGATTTATTGGATTGAACTTGCCTTGTCCGCAGAACTTGTTTCGTCAGACAAAGTTTGGGGGAATTATGCAGAATATTCTCATCTCCAGGAAATTGCCGGTGGCCTTCTCGCTGCTGGCGGTACTCGCCTCTATCATCATCGGCGCCATTGCGTACGTAAAATCCGCAACAAGTCTGGACGAGGTGTTCGAATCGTAACTCGACGGCATGGCGGCATCGCGAGAGGCCGCGCTGGTGGGTTATCTGGGTTCGCTGCGCGAGGACCTGCGCGTACAATCCGACAACCCCCGCATGATGGAAGCCCTGGAAGCACTCAAGGTGGGATGGGCGGCGCTCGGCGCCGACCAATTGGCGGTGCTGCAGAAGGCCTACATTGCCGACAATCCGAACAAGACCGGCGAAAAGCACAAGCTCGATGCGGCCCTGGCGGCGAACGCCTACAATATGGCCCACGCTAAATACCATCCGTGGATTCGCGAATTCCTCGAGGAACGCGGCTACTACGACGTCTTCCTGTTCTCCCCGGAAGGCGACGTCGTCTACACCGTATTCAAGGAACTCGACTACGCGACGAACGTGCTCAGCGGCCAATGGAAGGACACCGATCTCGGCAATGCCTTCCGCCAAGCCCAACCAGGAATTTTTCTTCGATTTCAAATCTTATGCGCCGAGCAACAATGCGCCGGCGGCATTCCTTTCCATTCCCGTGCACGATAGCGCCAAGAAATTGTTGGGCGTGCTCGCGTTCCAGATGCCGATCGATCGCCTCAACAAGGTCATGCAGGTATCGGAAGGCTTGGGCAAGACCGGCGAAACCTACCTCGTCGGCACTGATCTTTTGATGCGCTCCGACAGCCGTTTCTCCAAGGACTCGACCATCCTCAAGACCAAAATCGATACCGAGCAAGCGCGCAATGGCATCGCCGGCAAGAAAGGTTCGCTGATCGGTACGGACTACCGCGGAAAAGCGGTCATGGCCGCGTATCATCCGGCGACGTTCCTGGGCGCGAAATTCGCCGTCGTGGCCGAGGCCGATTTGGATGAAATCGAGGCGCCGATCGCGCAGTTGAAGATTTTCATGCTGATTTGCTTGGCGCTCGTTGTCGTCGGCTCCGGCATCGCCGGTATTTTCATGTCGCGGACCATCACCACGCCGATCGACCAGATTCGCGAGGCCATCGACCGCGTTGCCGCGGGCGAATTCTCGGCCGAAATTCCCGGCACCGATCGCGGCGACGAAATCGGTACCATGGCGAAGTCGTTGACCCGCGTCCGCGACGATGCGGCCAAGGCCGGAGAGTTGGCGATCATGGTCGATTCCATGCCGATCAACGTGCTGACATGCGACCCGGAAACGTTCGTCATCAATTATGCCAACACGACCAGCGTCAATACGTTGCGCGAGCTCGAGC
>JAYOXJ010000508.1:424-1847 GCA_038152725.1 Rhodospirillaceae bacterium | reverse complement strand
GAGTTTTACCCCTGTACCCGCGATTGCCCACGCCGCCGTCGCGCGATACGTCGTTTCGCTGGTGAAGCGATTGGGATCGTCTCGGCGCAGAGCGGCGCTGAGAAACACCTGTTCGGCGATGGCCGCCCGGTATTCCAAGGCAGCCGACCACTGGTGCGCGGATTGACGCTGGTTTTCCGGCCCGCCGCGGGCGTCCGAATAGGCGTAAACCAGGTCTTCGTATTCAAGCAATGCGCTGACGCTGTGCGCGACGTCGCCTGCGGCGCTAAACGCAACGTCGGTCTGATACTCGACGTCCCATTTGCGGCCGTCGGAGCCGAATGTAACTCCCCCGCCGGACAACGAGTCATTGCTGCTGTCGGTGACGCCGGCGCTGACCCGGTGCATCCATTGGCCGTCGAGAGTGGCAAGATCAGCGGCGGCGTGGCCGTACCAGCGTTCGGATTCCCGCTCACTGTCGGAGTCGATCACCAGACCCTGAGTCGGCGACCCGAACGTAAAATCCTGGGAGTCTTGCTCCGCCGTTGCGGACACATACCGGCCGGCGAACGACAATGTCAGGTCTTCACTGACGGCGAAGTCGGAAAACGCGCTGGCGGTGACGTTGTCATATCCGTCCCTTTCCGGCTGCACGGTCGAGGCGGAGATGCCACGGATGTCGGAGTACGACAAAGACGCCCTGGTACTGCCCCACGGTCCGGATGTGCCGCCCTGGAGAATACCGCGCGCCGTTCCGAAGGAGCCGCCCTCGGCCCAGGCATCGCCCCAAGCCCCTGTCACGTCCCGCGGCGGCCCGGTGACAACGTTGATCACACCGCCGATCGCTTCCGACCCCCACAAGGCGCTTTGCGGTCCGCGCAACACTTCGACCCGGGCGAGCCCGCCGGTGAGCAAGTGGGCGAATTCGAGTTCCCCGCCGTTGAACGGATCGCCGGCCTCGATGCCGTCGATGAGAACCAGGGTGTGATTGGCCTCGGAACCGCGCATGCGCACCTGGGTGAACGCACCTGCCGGTCCCGACTGATTGACGGCGAGGCCAGGCAGATCGCGCAGGAGGTCACTCAAAAACGGCTGCTGACGGTCGATCAGATACTGCGTATTCAGAATATCGATCGCGCTGCCGACGCTGAGACGCGCCTGCGGCACGCGGCTGGCGGTGACGACGATCTCGTCTTCGATGGTAGGCACGTCCGTCTGCGCGACGGCGGATGCGCTGAGCAACACGGCGGCGACGGCCGTCGGGTGGAAACATGTAATTCGAGTCGGTTTTTGATCAGTCATAGCGACCTACGGTTTCAAATGACGCAACCGGCGCCGCCGCAACTTGGTGTTCTAAAGTGGGCTGAATGTCAGACCCAAGCGAACGTGACGGCACCGTTTCGTGCGCGTCACCGCTTCGGATAGCCGCTCCACAGGAACACCC
>JAYOXJ010000508.1:0-414 GCA_038152725.1 Rhodospirillaceae bacterium | reverse complement strand
CGCTGTGACGGCAGGTCTCCTGACTTGCGGGTCTTAGCCGGTCCGCCTGCCTTCCCAGAGTGACCTCCAGTGGCATCAATGGCGGATGGCTCGCCGCTTACAGTTGCGGGGGCAGTTCCGGTATCGCACCGGATTCCCTCTTGGTCCGTTCCTCCGGGGAGGCGCGGACACACCATCACTTATCCCTACCTACTGCCGGGGTATGGGCGGCGTCAAGTCGGGGACAATCGATCACCATGACATTCAACCTGTGGGTTACAGTCGAACGGTGTGCTATGGCGTATAAGGGAGTACAATAGCAACACGGGTCAGGGCGGGGACGGCACATGAAGGCATTGCAGCAGGTGGCTCACGGCGACCCCGCCGAGGTCGTTCAACTGGTCGAACTGCCGGACCCGGAGCCCGGCGCGGACG
>JAYOXJ010000507.1:0-1850 GCA_038152725.1 Rhodospirillaceae bacterium | reverse complement strand
CAGCTGTCCTGCCTCGATGTCTTTCTTGTACCTGCGTCCTTCAAAGGACTTCTTACCAACATCGTATGTCGATAAAGAAGTAAGATCAAAGTGATCACCGATGTGTACGATTACATCAGGCTTCTTCTCTACGGCATATTCTCCTGCCCAACGCAAGTGATCTGTCGGATGTCCCGGCTTGACCTGCGTGTCAGGTATGACCATATGTTTCATTTCTGATTCCTTAACAATTCAAAGAAGTGCTCTGCGTCTACGACTGCGAGAGGCTTTCTTCTGTTTTCTTTAACGATGACAAGTGGCTGTGCATCGCCTCGATTGTTGCACTGGTCAACATAACGATAGACTCCAACTCTCGCAAGCGACTTGCATTCGACATCATACGCGAAAGACTTACTAGCAAGAGGGCTGAGTTGCAGATCACTACCGCTAACACCCATACTTGTACTTCTGACATCATCTTCCTCCAAATGTGGATATGTTTCTAAGACTTGATCACGAGTCCACTGTTGTAGTTTACGCCCTTTAGCTTTAGCTGATTGCGTCTTCATATGGGGGACTCCAGATCTCACCTTCTTTTCTTTGTAGGTACAAAAGAATACCATTCTCAATTGCACGTTCTTCAGAGCCTAACTGCTCAACACATACATCAAACATCTCGCGCTCAGTTTTCCCTGCAAGTAGCTTCTCTGCTTTTTTAGGGCCGATACCTCTCACGCCTACGATGTTGTCAATACGATCACCAACAAGGAACTGACAATAGAAATTGTACAGCCCCTCATCAGCAGTGATGTAATACTTCTCCTTCTTCACAAAGTTATAGTGCCATCCTTGCACTTGATCAAAGTCCTTGTCTAACGAAACAATAATTGAATCGTCACCATACTCAGTTGCAGAAATAGCTATCGCATCATCAGCTTCAATGCCTTCATACACATCACCATTCCATGCATACTGTAGGTACTCCCGCAAGAGACCATGATGATTAGGTTTCTCTCCCTTGCGGTTTCCTTTGTAAGGTGCTGTGACAGCGTAGTCATGACGATAGTTAGAAGAGCCTGTCAAGTAGGTACGCCACTCACTACAGTCAACTTCAAACATCATCATGTCCTCCAAGAACTTAGCCATCGTCCTGATAGCTATGTCCTCAGAATCCTCTTGCGTTGCAAATCCTATACGATAACAGAGGATATCGCCGTCAATCAAAGCGATCACAGAATTTCGACATCCTCATCGCTATCTTCCTTAACGTACTTGTTAAGGTCTGTGATGACTAACTTAGTAACGCCAAGCGATACACCCTTGTTGCCTGTTGGACCTTTCCATGAGTAAGGCTTAACAAGAACATCGGCACGAGAACCGTTACCAACTTTGATGCTACGCTCAAGCTCATCGCCATTAGTGTTGTAAGGTACGATCTCGTACTTGGACTTACAAGTGACAAAGAACCCACGCTCGTCATCCTTAGACTTGACATCAATACCAAGTGACTCAAGCTTCTCAATTTGTTTCTCATTGAGATTCACAATATCAACTTGATACTTCTGTGATGTTGGGTTTACCTCGTACAGTGAGGGCCAATACAACTCCATATTCTGGAGCTTAAACAATTCGCTCATACTTTTCTCCTAAGGAAGTAAATGAACTAATATTATAACACACATTGTTAGTGCGTGTCAAACCAATTGTTACCTATTTTACTCTCTGCGTCTACTGGGCATCGAAAGCCCAAGGTAATCCCCGCTGTTCTTGCGGAGTCAACCATGATTGACGCAACTTGTTCACCATATTCCTCCTTTGTTTCAATCTGGATTTCATCGTGGACAAATGCAACCTGTCGTACAGGCAGTCTT
>JAYOXJ010000506.1:983-1867 GCA_038152725.1 Rhodospirillaceae bacterium | reverse complement strand
ATGACCGATCTTTCCAAGCTCGGTTATGCCGAGGAAATGGCCAAGGGGCGCGAGGACCGCGAATCGGAGGAACAGATCGATGACTGACAAGATCGTCGCCGAGCGCGATACCGTGATCGCGGCGGCGCTGCATCACGTACCTTTCGACGGCTGGAGTTGGAAGGCGCTCGAAGCGGGCGCCGTCGATGGCGGCATGAAGGCGGTCGACGCGAGGCGGCTCTATATCGACGGGCTCGCCGGCGCTGCCGACCATTTCGCCGACCGGGCCGACCGGCGCATGCTGGCCGCGCTCGAAGCGATGGACCTAGATGCCATGCGCGTCCGCGACCGCATCCACGCCTGCGTTAAGACGCGCATCCAGCAGAATGCCGCGCACAAGGAGGCGCTGAGACGGTTGCTGTCGTTCCTGGCGCTGCCGACCAATGCCGGCCTGGCGTCGCGCATCACGTGGCGGAGTTGCTCGGTGATGTGGTATGCCGCCGGCGACCGTTCGGCCGACTGGAATCACTATTCGAAGCGGGGGCTACTGGCGGCGGTCTATTCGTCGACGGTGCTCTATTGGCTGTCGGACGACGGTGACGACAGCGGCGATTTTCCCGATACCTGGGCGTTTCTCGACCGCCGCATCGACGACGTGCTGAAGACGTTCTCGCTGCCCAAACGCATCAAGGGCCGGGTCGAGAGCATCGCCCAGCCGATCATGAAGCGCTTCCAGCGATTCGCACCCGGCCGAGAGCCTAGCGGCGACGCCTAGCGCAGTGTGGAGACTTCGGTCTCGACCGGGGCCGCATTCAGCGTCAGCCGCCATGTATCCTTGAAGCCGGCCTGCTTGAGGCGCGCCTTGACGGCGCGGCTGTCGTTCCGGTCGATCGGACCGACGGCGA
>JAYOXJ010000506.1:0-973 GCA_038152725.1 Rhodospirillaceae bacterium | reverse complement strand
CCTGTGCTTTGGTCTTGGCATTCCGATTCGCAAACTTCGCCGCGTCGGGGGCCCGGCGGTAGCTGGCGATGACGTAGTAGGTGGCCTTTCCGGCGCTGGTCGTCTGCTTGGCCGGGGCTTTGGCCGGCAGTTTCATGGAAACCTGTTCCAGCTTCGGCCGCGCCAACTTGATGGGGCGCTGCGGCTCGGGCTTGGCGGCCGGCGGTGCAGGCGGCGGCGGTGGCGGCACGGCTTCAGCCATCTTGACTGTGGCTTTCGGCTCGGTTGCCGGCGCCGGAAGCGGTGCGGTTTCGATGACCCGCCGGACCTGTGCCGGTTGCGGCGGCGGCGGGGGTTCGGAGCCGAGAATCATGGCGTCCGCTGCGACCGGCGAGGCGATCTTGGAAACGGGCTTCGGCTGCCGTTCGTTGAGTGCGATCACGCTTGGCTTGGCGGGCAGGGCTTTGGGCGCCTCCGCGAAGACTTCGGTCGGCAGCTCGGGGTCGCCGCGGGCCGCCGTCACGATCGGCGCGGTTGTCGGCGCTTTCGGCTTGCCCAGGGCGGCGACGATGGTCTCGGCCTCCTTGTCGCTCGCCGGCTCGTGGCAGATATTGGCGCCCTCGACGCCGCGCCACAGCGCGCAGTCCTCGCCGGTAACGGCCGAGATGCCGTGATCGGTTAGCGATTTGTCGGTGGTCAGATAGGAAACGCCGTCGGCGAATAGCGATGCGATCTGGACGCCGATCGGCAGCCCACAGGCGCCCAGCGCCAATGGCGCCAACATGGCACCGGCAATGCGGATGGTCGAGGACATGGCTTTTCTTCCCTCAGGGGTGCGGGTTGCGAGCTAATTTATGGTTTTGTGTTCCCGTTCTTGATTCCAAGCCTTAGCCGGAAAAAGTTAACAAATCGCGGATGCCGGGCCAGGGCCGGGTCCGGAGTCAAAAGAAGGGCTAGGCGGAACGCCTAGCCCTATGAGTCATCAGGGATGTAT
>JAYOXJ010000505.1:0-1873 GCA_038152725.1 Rhodospirillaceae bacterium | reverse complement strand
GGAGAAAATCAAACGGCGAACGTTTTGGAGCCTCTTATGAACAAAGCGGCTCGAAAGTTGGGCATTGATCCGCTGGCGTTGCGCCTAAAGAACTCGCCTGGAGGAGGAGGCAAAGGTGTTAAGATCGGCGAGAAGCAAGCTCCTGTAACAAGTGCATATTTGCGGGAAGCGCTAGAACAAGGTGCCAAAGCATTTAATTACGCGGAGCGCAAGAAGAATTCAGGAAAACGCGTTGGTAGCAAGATCCGGGCAGTCGGTATAGGTCAAGCCTATCACTCTGCAGGTGGTGCTGGTTTCGACGGTCTAGTTAGGATTACGCCTGATGGAATGCTACATATACATACAGGTGTTGGTAATCTTGGCACATACTCTTACATGGATACATCTCGAGTGGCTGCTGAGGTCTTAGGATATGACTGGAGCCGCTGTGTTATTGAAAGGGGTGGTACCAAAGCAAATATGCCATGGAATCTGGGTCAGTTCGGCTCCAACACTTCCTTTACGATGACGAGGACCAACTTTGCAGCGGGCACGGCTTGCAAAGAACTCCTTCTCGAAATCGGCTCAAAAGTCATGGGGGGAACACCTGAAGATTATGACCTTTCTGATGAAAAGGTGGTTGCTAAAGCCGGCGGCAAGTCAATTACTTTTGCTGAAGCCGCAACGAAGGCGATAGAGTTCGGTGGCAAGTTTAGCGGCCAGGAAGTTGATGAGGCTTTGAATCCAATGACAAAAGCTTCCGCTAAGGCTTTATCCGGAACAGGATTGGTGGCTGCAGCAAAAGACAAGCAACCAAAGAAAGGTGTCGTGCCAGGTCTGGCGGCAGCCTTTATTGAAATTGAGCTGGATGTTGAAACAGGCAAGGTAGACATCATTGATTATCTTGGGATACCCGATGTGGGTACGGTTCTTCATCCGAAAGGTTTGGCTGCTCAAGTGAGGGGGGCTGCAGTTATGGGCTTTGGTCTCGCGGCCCTTGAAAGGTATGTTTACGACCCAGAATATGGTCGTCCAAACATTCGGGGGTTATACCAAGCTAAACCCCCAAGCTATCTTGATGTGCCGGCATCAATGCAGTCGGTATATGTAGAAGGGGCAAGAGACCCTCAGAATCCGGTGGGAGCAAAAGGTGTCGGCGAGCCAATCCAAGGCGCGGCCTCCTCTGCTTATCTAGATGCGATTACTGAAGCCCTGGGAGGGCACACCTTCAACAGAGTACCCGTGGTGGCCGACATGATTGTTAACCATCTGAATGGGCTCGCTCCAAGTCACAAACCGCTCCAAGTGAATTGTCAGTAGGGAGAGTAGCAATGACTGATATGATGCACAATTTCGAGATCCTACAGCCATCATCTCTCAATGAAGCTGTATCTTTGCTCGACAAATACGGAGATGAAAGCTGGGCTATTGCGGGTGGAAAAGATAGCCTTGATTGGTTCAAGGACCGTGTCAAACGCCCAAAATATCTTGTCGACTTAGCTAACATAAAAGAACTGCGTGGCATATCTGACAAGGGTGATCACATCTCAATCGGGGCTATGGTTACGCTCTCTGAACTGAACATGAATAAACTAGTTCGTGAGTCATTCCCGATCCTCTCGGATGCGGCTGGACGGGTTGCTAGCCCGCAGATCAGAAATTCGGGAACAGTTGGTGGCAACATTTGCCAGGACAC
Source organism: Rhodospirillaceae bacterium (assembly GCA_038152725.1). Lineage (GTDB taxonomy): Bacteria > Pseudomonadota > Alphaproteobacteria > Rhodospirillales > Casp-alpha2 > TMED8. Next base: position 198 of record JAYOXJ010000505.1, on the reverse strand, counting down.
GCGCTGTGTCTATTATCGTGATGGTTTTCCCTGCTATAGGGCAGGTGGAAATACCTGCTATGCAAACACGCCAACGGCGATGAATAGAGAGCATACTCTTTTCGAAGCTAAGCGTTGTGTGGCGGTAACCCCATCTGATTTGGCGCCAGCATTATCTGTTCTTGATGCTGAGATGGTTATTATCCGAGATGGTAAAAG
>JAYOXJ010000504.1:0-1893 GCA_038152725.1 Rhodospirillaceae bacterium | reverse complement strand
TTAAAAAATAAAATTTTAGACTTAATGAATCGTGCTGATTTTATGACTTTATCAACATCAGTTTTTAGTCATCCATCTGCTGCAAATGTGTATTTTGCCAATGATGGTTTAGATATTTATTTCTTTACATTCAATCCCACGAGAAAAGCAGTTCAAATCAATTTCAATCCCAAAGTGCAGATAGTTATACGGCCAGATGGGGAAGAAGGTATTAAAGAACTTCAGATTGATGGCTATGCCTCTAAAATTGTAAATCCTTCAGAAAAAGAAAAAGCGAAAGAAATGATTTTAAAGGTCACTACCGCTTTTGAAGAATATATGAATGATCAATTTTTAATTGATAATGATGTAGTGGGCTATTATAAAGTTTCTCCAACTTTAATTAAATATGTTGATTTCTATGCTGAAAAACAGTTTGAATGGCTTGAGATTCCTGAAAATAATTTTTCTATATTCTCTGAATTGAAATCAAAAATTTTGAATAGTCTAAAATATTGGGTTACAATTATTAGAGCACCATTTTTGACTGCCACTGTAGTTCCAGTAATCTTAGGTTCTGTTATTGGTTTTTCAGAGACAGGTATTTTTAATTGGAGTTTATTCTGGCCAGTTTTACTCGGTGCATCATTTGCTCATATTGGTACCAATACAATCAATGATTATTTTGATCATTTGTCAAGGAATGATGAAAATAATAAATTATTTAGCCCCTTTAACGGCGGTTCACGAGCTATTCAGTCTGGTCTTATATCTCCTTTGTCTTTAGTGCTATTTAGCTATTTTTGTTTTGCTTTAACCATTTATTTTGGTTGTGATCTCAATAATAAATTATATGGAGATTATTTTTCAGCTTCGCCGCTGATGTATATTGGAATTGCTGGTATTCTTTTAGGTATTTTGTATACTGGATATTTAAGGTTGTCCTATAATGGCTTAGGTGATTTGGCTGTTTTTTTAGGTTTTGGCCCCCTGATGGTTGTTGGTTCGAATCTTGTTCAAAATCCTAATTCAGATCTTATAGTTAGTTTAGTTTTTTCAATTCCTGTTGGCATTCTTATCGCTTTAGTTTTGTTTATTAATTGTTTCCAAGACTATAGTGCCGATAAAAGTGTAAATAAAAATAGTTGGGTTGTAAGATTAGCAGGTCCAAATCCTAAAGCAAATTATAGAAAACCCTTCAAGGTTTGGAGAATTTCAATGATTATTGCTTTTATAATAATTGGCATCTCATCTGCTATCTTTAACCCTTTAGCATTGATTGCACTTTTACCAATATTCCTTTTCAATTTTGCCAATAAAAAAGGTTTAAATTGGCTTTTAGAGTGGGAAAAAGATAATGCTGACTTACAAAAACTTCCCTATGAATTACTAATAGTAAATGTTTCTACTATTGGAATTCATTTCCTCACTGGTCTTTTACTTAGTTTAGGATTTATCATTAGAAGTTTATGGATTTAAATGAACATTACAATTCCCTAGTTGATAAATTTTCTCAACTGAGGGGGTATCTTTGATTTAGGCAAACTCGAAGAAACAATTAATTCTTTAAAAAGTGAAATTTCTGATCCCGCGCTTTGGGATAATAATTCTAAAACGTCTTCAATTCTCAAGAAAATATCTTTCCTAGAAAAAGATTTGAAGTTTAAACGACAACTAAGTGATTCCTTTAAAGATTTGGAAATCTTATTCGATTTTTATTCAAAAGATGAAATTTCGGAAAAGGAATTTGATTCAGAATTAAGTAATGTTGCAAAGCAAATAGAGAAATTTGAATTTAATCTTCTTCTAAATGGAAAGCATGACTTGAGCAATGCAATAGTTTCTATTCATCCTGGAGCTGGAGGTACTGAGAGCCAAGATTGGGCTTTAATGCTATACAGAATGTATACTATG
>JAYOXJ010000503.1:0-1898 GCA_038152725.1 Rhodospirillaceae bacterium | reverse complement strand
AGTTGGGAGATTCACTAAGCAGGCGTGGGTGGCCCAGTAGGGAGGTTCCCTATGCCCGTCATGCCTTTGATGGTGATGGGGTTAAAATAGTTGCTTATGAAAGTGGCAAACTTGTAGTTCAGGGAGGGAGAACGGAAGATTTCGTTAGCAATATTCTTGAGCCTGAAATAACGGGTGAATTTCTCTTAGGCTATGAAGAGGTGAACAATCCGGAGTGGTTTGAACCACATGCCGGATTAGATGAGAGTGGCAAGGGAGATTTGTTTGGTCCGGTAGTGTCTGCCTGCGTGGTTGCAGATGGAGAAATGGTAAGGAAATGGATGGAGTCAGGAATCAGGGATAGTAAAACCATTACTGATGGTGCAATTATGGCGAAACTTATCAAAGAAACCCGGGGAGTTGTGGTTAAAACTGCTTATTCAGGTATGCTGAAGTACAACGAACTCTATGGAAAGTTTGACCAAAATTTAAACAAACTACTTGCCTGGTTACATGGCCGATCTCTGCTTGATGCCCTAGAGGTCAAAAAACCCCAATGGGGCTTGCTTGACCAATTTTCCAAACAGCCTCTTGTGCAGCAGTATGTGAAGGGCATTTCCTTTGACCTACAAATGAGAACGAAGGCGGAAGAGGATCCCGTGGTTGCGGCTGCTTCCATCATTGCCCGGGCAACCTGGCTTGAACAAATGAAAAAGTTGGAGACCTTGGCTGGTCGATCCTTACCTAAAGGATCAGGAACACAGGCTAAGCAGGTGGCGGTTGAATTATTTCAACAATTTGGGGAGAAGAGAATGGCTGAATTTTGTAAATTACATTTCAAAACGGCCTACGAAGCCATGGGCAAAACTCCACCTGCTAAAAAACCATGGAATCCCAATTGGGGAAGGAAATAACAGTGCCCAACCCTCGTTGGAAATATGACTGTAAACTCATTCAGGAATGTTCTGGAATAGTTGGAGTCGATGAGGCAGGTCGTGGCTGCCTAGCTGGACCGGTTGTTGCAGGGTGCGTGATTTTACCGGCAAACTTTTTTACTCAGGCAAGCAATCGAAAACATTTCGAAAAAATAAATGATTCCAAAAAATTTGATGAGCCTACTCGGGAAAACTTATTTGAACGCATTCAAAACTCGATTGGGAAGAAAAAATTATATGGAGCTACTGGATCCGCTTCAGTTTCGGAGATTAATGAATATAACATCGTAGGAGCTACCTGCTTGGCCATGCAGAGAGCAATGTTATCTGCTTCACGAATGAGCGGTGGGCAATGGTTGCCAGTGTTAAAGAAAGAACCGGATCTATTCAGTGATGAGGAGGAGAGACGGGAAAACTGGCATGTGTTGGTGGACGGTAGACCAATGAAAAAACTGATTTATCAACATCAGGGTTTAATTAAGGGGGATACCATATCGTTAGGCATTGCCATGGCTTCTATTTTAGCAAAAGTCATCCGCGATCGCTCGATGAGAAAATTGAGCACAGAGTTTCCTGAATACGGTTTTTCTTCCAATAAAGGGTATGGTGCACCTGTACACCTCGAGGCTTTACAAAAATTTGGTCCGACCGTACATCATCGAAATAAATTTATTCGAAATCTTTTGAATGAAACGGATAACAAATTGGCAGGCAATTTTGAGCAAACCCAGTTGAGTTTGGCTTGAAACAAGTTAACCTTGCAAAAGAATGATTTTATTAGGTGTAAATGTTGATCATGTGGCGACCTTGCGTCAGGCACGTTATCGTGATGAGCTCAATACATTTGGCGGATTTGTAGAGCCTGATCCAGCGGCGATGGCTTGGTTAGCCGAAGATGCCGGAGCTGACGGTATTACTATGCATGTGCGTGAAGACCGCAGACATGTGCAGGTTGAGGATGTAGAGAGGTATCTTGAACGGAAG
>JAYOXJ010000502.1:0-1911 GCA_038152725.1 Rhodospirillaceae bacterium | reverse complement strand
GGTTCGATCAAACGATTGAGATGGCGCACCATGGTCGACTTGCCGGATCCCGACTCGCCGACGACGCCGAGCGTGTGGCCCCGGCGGATCGCCACCGAAATGCCGTCGACCGCCTTGATGTGGCCGATCGTACGGCGAAGCACGCCGCGCTTCACCGGGAACCAGACCTTGAGGTCGTCGGCGCGCATGATCTCGGGCGCATCCGGGGCGGCGGGGTCGGGCCGGCCTTTCGGTTCGGCGGCGAGCAGGTGGCGGGTGTATTCGTGGCTCGGGCTCTCGAAAACCTGCTTGACCGGGCCCTGTTCGACGATCTCGCCGTCGGTCATGACGCAGACCCTGTCGGCCATGCCGCGCACGATTCCGAGGTCGTGGGTGATGAACAGGATCGCCATGCCGAGTTCGCGCTGCAGGTCCTTCAACAGTTTCAGCACCTGCGCCTGGACCGTCACGTCCAGCGCCGTGGTCGGTTCGTCGGCGATCAGCAAATCAGGGTCGTTGGCCAACGCCATGGCAATCATCACGCGCTGCTGCTGGCCGCCGGAAAATTCGTGCGGCAGCGAGCCCAGCCGGTCGACGGCGGCGTCCAAGCCGACCAGCTTCAGGAGCTCGATCACGCGCTTCCGCGCCTCGGCCGGCGTCATCGCCTTGTGCAGCAAAAGCACCTCGGCGATCTGCTTTTCGATGGAATGCAGCGGGTTTAGGCTGTTCAAAGGCTCCTGGAAGATCATGGCAATGTCGTTGCCGCGAAGCTCCCTCATGCGCGACTCCTGCGCCGTGAATATTTCCTCGCCCTTGAAGCGGATGGCGCCGGCTGGGTGATTGGCGAGCGGATAGGGCAGCAGCCGCATCACCGACAGCGCCGTCACCGACTTGCCGGAGCCCGACTCGCCGACCAGCGCCACGGTCTCGCCCTTCTCGATATGGAAGGTGGCGCCGCGCACGGCCTTCACTTCCTTCGGCCCGGTGCCGAAGGAGGTCGACAGATTCTCGATCTCGAGCAGGCGGTTCATCTGTAGACCTTCATCTGTAGACTTTTCGGGGATCGAAGGCATCGCGCACCGCTTCGCCGATGAAAACCAGCAGGCTCAGCATGACGGCGACGGTGAAGAACGCGGAAAGCCCGAGCCACGGCGCGTTGAGGTTGGCCTTGCCCTGGCTCAGCACCTCGCCGAGCGACGCCGAACCCGGCGGCAGGCCGAAACCGAGGAAGTCGAGCGAGGTCAGCGCGGTGATCGAGCCGGCCAGCGTGAACGGCATGAAGGTGACGGTGGCGACCATGGCGTTGGGCAGGATGTGCTTGAAGATCAGTTTCATGTCGGAGACGCCGAGCGCGCGGGCGGCGCGGACGAAATCCAGGTTGCGCGCGCGCAGGAACTCGGCCCGCACCACGCCGACGAAGCCCATCCATGAAAACAGCAAGAGCAGCCCCAGCAACCACCAGAAATTGGGCGTGATGACGCTGGCCAGGATGATCAGAAGATAGAGCGTCGGCATGCCGGCCCAGATCTCGATGAAGCGCTGACCGAGTAAGTCCAGCATGCCGCCGTAGAATCCCTGGAACGCGCCGGCGGAAATGCCGACGGCGGCGCTCAGCACCGTCAGCACCAGGCCGAACAACACGGAAATGCGAAAGCCGTAGATCAGCCGCGCCAGCACGTCGCGGGCCTGGTCGTCGGTGCCGAGCCAGTTGACCGCGCTCGGCGGTGCCGGTGCCGGCACCGGCAGCTTGTAGTTGATGGTGTCGTAACTGTACCGGATCAGCGGCCAAAACATCCAGCCCTTGTCGGTGATCAGCTTGGTGACGAACTCGTCGCGGTAGTCGGCCTCGGTCTGGAACTCGCCGCCGAACTTGGTTTCCGGTTAGACGGTGAAGGCGGGGAAATAGAAGTTTCCGTCGAAGCGCACCAGCAG
>JAYOXJ010000501.1:1089-1915 GCA_038152725.1 Rhodospirillaceae bacterium | reverse complement strand
TCCTTATCAACGGTATTGATTATAACCGGAACCGGTTCAATTTCCGGGATTTGCTTCAATACTCTGCACGTGTCGATGCCATTCAGATTACCCGGCATACGAATGTCCAGAAGGATCAGGTCCATCGGCGTCTGACTGGCCACCTCGATGGCAAGATCGCCGTTGGGCACACAGTAGGCATCGAATCCCTCAGGTTCCACGGTTTCACGCAACAGTTCACGGTTTTCCGTGACATCGTCAACCACCAGTATCTTTGGGTTCTTAGTCTCCATCGTCCCTCCTCCCATCAAGTTTTTAAATCAACTCATCCAACGCATGTCTTCATCCATCCTTCAATCCGTTCTTCAAGTCCTCAATAAAGGCCCGAACATCCTCCTCGCGTGTGTCCCATGAACACATCAATCGGCATCCGCCTTCACCAATGAAGGAATAGAATTTCCACCCCAGACCGTGCATGTGATCAATCAATGGCCTGGGCATTTCCACGAATACGGAATTGGCCTCACGGGGGAACATGATGCGGACCTCTTCAACGGGACTCAGCAACTCATGCATCAGCGCCGCCATCGCATTCGCATGTCTGGCATACTTCAACCACACATTGTCCTGCAACATACCCACCCAGGGCGCAGAGAGGTACCTCATCTTGGAGGCCAACTGTCCGGACTGTTTGCAGCGATAATCAAATTCATGTGCCAGTTCGTGATTAAAGAACACAACGGCATCCCCCACCGGAGTTCCGTTTTTCGTCCCCCCAAAACACAACACATCCACCCCTGCCTGCCAGGTGATCTCTTTGGGTTTCAGATCAAGAGAAGCCACCGCA
>JAYOXJ010000501.1:0-1079 GCA_038152725.1 Rhodospirillaceae bacterium | reverse complement strand
CACCGCATTGGCAAACCGGGCGCCGTCCATGTGCATCTTCAAACCCAGATGCTTGGCACGACACCCAAGCGCTTCCAGTTCTTCCACCGTGTAACAGGTCCCCATCTCCGTCGCCTGAGTGACGGAAACTACCTTCGGTTTGGGATAATGGATATCCGTGCGACGTTTGACCATCTCTTCCACGTCGTCCGGCCGGATCTTGCCATTGGGACCGGGAACCAGGAGCACCTTGGTGCCGTTGGAAAAGAACTCGGGGGCGCCGCACTCATCCCGCTCTACATGCGCATAGTCGTGACACAGGATGCTGTGATAGGACTGGGACATGGAGGCCAGTGACAAACTGTTGGCGGCGGTTCCGTTGAACACAAAAAACACTTCACAATCCGTTTCAAAGAGGTCCCGCAACATATCCGACGCATGTCGGGTCCATTGATCTTCCCCATAGGCCGATACATGCCCACGGTTGGCTTCCTCCATGGCAGCCCAGGCTTCGGGACAAACTCCGGAGTAATTATCGCTGGCAAAATGACGCTCGCGTGAGCTGTTCGCTTGATTGATGGTCATGAGTTGGAAAGTATCCTGTACGACTTACCCGGAAAGTCTGACTTCCACACTGAAAGATGACCAGCCAGAAATCAATAGACATCTTGCAGTTTGACCGCATTTATTGGAGTATGAGCGGCTCAGATTATTTAAATCAAAAAAATGAGCGACCCAGCAGAACAATTAAAGGCCTTTCAACCCACCAAAGATTTTTTCGTGGGAATTGATTCGGACGGATGTGTCTTTGACAGCATGGAAATCAAACACAAGGAGTGCTTTGTCCCCATGTTCATCAAACATTTCGGACTCCAACCCGTCAGCAAATACGCCCGCGAAGTGTGGGAATTCGTCAACCTTTACAGCAAAACCCGCGGTATCAACCGTTACCCGGCCCTGTCCAATGCACTCAACTTCCTCAAGGACCGCCCGGAAGTGCAGGCGCGCAACGTCCAGGTCCCCTCCTCGGACGCGGTGGACGAATGGATGTCACGCGAGACCAAACTGGGAAATGCAACCCTCGAAGCCGAAGTCCAGGG
>JAYOXJ010000500.1:554-1946 GCA_038152725.1 Rhodospirillaceae bacterium | reverse complement strand
TTCGGGCGCATCGCAACCGGCCTGGGCTTTGAAGCAATTGATTTTTTTGGTCAGATCCCACTCACCTCAATCATCGTCATTGTCAGTTGGCAATGGCTCCCGTTTGCCACACTGATTCTCTTCACAGCACTGCAATCGCTTGATCAGGAACAGATTGAGGCGGCTGAGATGGATGGCGCAAATCGGTTGAGCCGATTCTGGCACATCATGCTTCCGCACCTATCTCGAGCGATCACGGTCGTGATCTTGATTCAGACCATTTTCCTGCTCTCGATTTTTGCAGAGATTCTCGTCACCACAAACGGTGGACCAGGTACCGCAACGACTAATCTTACCTATCTGATTTACGTGTCTTCGTTGTTACAGTTCGATGTTGGAATGGGAAGTGCCGGTGGTGTCATTGCTATCATTTTGGCCAATATCGTTGCGATCTTCCTCATGCGGATGATCGGCAAGAATCTCGACGCATAGGTGAGAACTCATGGCACGCGCAGTTACCAGCTCAGTCAAGATCACTAACACCATAATAGCCGGGCTTTTCGGCTCCCTGCTTTTCTTCCCAATCCTTTGGATTCTGATCCTGTCTTTCAAAACAGAGGAAGATGCCATCCGGGCCCCACTGGAAATATTGTTCAGTTCCGGCTGGACCCTGGAAAGCTTCAGCACCGTCCAGGCAAGATCTGATTACCTAAAGCACTTTTCCAACTCGGTGATCATTTCGCTTGGGTCCACATTTCTTGGTTTGTTGGTCGCCGTCCCTGCAGCTTGGTCGATGGCATTCGTTCCTGCCAAAAGGACAAAGAATGTTTTAATGTGGATGCTGTCCACAAAAATGCTGCCTCCTGTTGGGGTGTTGGTACCGATTTACCTGATTTTCCGCGACCTTGGTCTCCTGGATAGCCGTCTGGGACTCACTGTTGTGTTGATGCTGATCAACTTGCCGATCATCATTTGGATGCTCTACACCTACTTTCGAGAGATTCCAAATGAAATTTTGGAAGCTGCACGAATGGACGGGGCTTCCTTGCGCAGTGAGGTCCTTTACGTCCTGACCCCAATGGCGGTCCCGGGAATGGCTTCCACCGTTTTATTGAACATCATTCTGGCCTGGAATGAGGCATTCTGGACATTAAACCTGACGGCAGCACAAGCAGCCCCTCTTACAGCTTTTATCGCCAGCTATTCCAGCCCTGAAGGATTGTTCTACGCAAAACTCAGTGCGGCCTCAGTGATGGCAATCGCCCCAATCCTGATCATGGGCTGGTTTAGTCAAAAACAACTTGTTCGCGGACTCACTTTTGGTGCGGTGAAGTAAGGAAAAATCATGGGACAAATAACTCTCAAGCAAGTCAGTAAAAATTTTGACGAATTGACGGTCATCCCACCGCTGAA
>JAYOXJ010000500.1:0-544 GCA_038152725.1 Rhodospirillaceae bacterium | reverse complement strand
GAGTTTGTCGTCTTTGTCGGCCCTTCTGGCTGTGGGAAATCCACGTTGTTGCGATTGATTGCCGGGCTGGAGGATGTCACCGAAGGGGCCATCTTCATTGACGGTCAGGATGCCACAACCCTTCCTCCTGCCAAGCGAGGGTTGGCAATGGTGTTCCAAAGCTATGCGCTCTACCCCCACATGACTGTTCGCAAGAATATTGCCTTTCCACTGCGCATGGCTGGCTTGGAGAAGGCAGAACAAGACAAGCGGATCGAATCGGCAGCGAAAGCGCTCAACCTTACCGACTATCTTGATCGGAAACCAAGTCAGCTGTCTGGTGGACAACGGCAGCGTGTTGCCATCGGGCGAGCCATCGTTCGCGAGCCAAAGGCGTTCCTGTTTGATGAGCCGCTGTCGAACCTTGATGCCGCTTTGCGTGTTGGCATGCGCCTAGAAATCAGCGAGCTGCACAAGCGCTTGGCGACAACCATGATTTATGTTACGCACGACCAAGTCGAAGCCATGACCATGGCCGATAAGATCGTAGTGATCAATGCCGGAG
>JAYOXJ010000499.1:0-1954 GCA_038152725.1 Rhodospirillaceae bacterium | reverse complement strand
GTCGAGAAATACCTGGCCGATCAACCGGGCGGTACGGCAGGTTTTGATTTTTCGTGCAAAGCCGGGATCGAGAAGATCGCTGTCCTTGGCGTCGATTGCCAGGGGCATCTTCTTTGAAACGCGGACGCCTTCGCCATGGCGTCATCGCCGCAGGACATCCGAAAACCGCCGAAGCGGCCGATATGGTACTCGACGCGGGCGGCAACGCCTTCGATGCCGCCATGGCGGCGATGGCGGCGGCCTGTGTCGCCGAGCCGGTACTCTGTTCGCTTGGTGGTGGCGGCTTCCTGCTGGCGCGCCGTGATCCGCGGCTATACGATTTTTTCGTGCAGACCCCGCGGCGGCGGCTGGACGGCGCCGAGGTCGATTTCTACCCGGTGCTTTGCGACTTCGGCACGGCTCAGCAGGAATTCCACGTCGGCCTGGGGTCGGTCGCCACCCCGGGCTGCGTGAAGGGCCTGTTCCAGGTCGTCGAGGAACTGGGCACCATGCCTGCCAGGACCATCGTCGAGCCGGCCATCGAATTGGCGCGCCAAGGCGTCGAGCTCAATCGTCTCCAGGCTTATATCTTCGACGTCGTCGGTCCGATCTATATGATTACCGAAGCGAGCCGAGCGATTTTCCAAAAACCGGACAAGCCCGGCAGCCTGGTCGGCGAGGGCGACGTGGTCGGCAATCGCCAGTTCGCCGATTTTCTCGAAATCCTTGCCATTGAAGGCGAGCGCCTCTTCTACGAAGGCGAGGTCTCGGCCGCCATCGACACCCAATGCCGCGCCGGCGGTGTGCTTGGCCGGGCCGATCTGGAACGCTACGAACTGGTACGGCGCCGCCCGCTCGGTTTCAGTTTCCGCGGTGCCGAACTCCACACCAACCCGCCGCCGTCGTCCGGCGGTATCCTGATCGCCTTCGCCATGCAGCTGCTGGAGGCGGCGTTCTCCCGGGATTGGCGTTTCGGCAACGCAGAACATCTGGCGGCGATGATCCGGGCCATGGATCTGACCAACGAAGCGCGCATCGAGAGCGGGCTCAACGACCGCGGCGCTGACGATGCGGAGAGCCGATTGCTCGACCCCGACCTGTTGGCGCGCTACCGCGACCAGATAACCGGAAGAGCCAAGGCGCGCCGCGGCACCACGCATATCAGCATCATCGACCGCGACGGCAATGCCGCTGCGCTGACGCTGTCGAACGGCGAGGGCTGCGGCCACATCGTGCCGGGCACCGGCGTGATGTTGAATAATATGCTGGGTGAAGAAGATCTCAATCCGGCCGGGTTCCACGCCTGGCCGACCGACACGCGAATGGTTTCGATGATGGCGCCGACATTGATCGCGGAGCCGGGCGGGCGTTTGACGGCACTCGGCTCCGGCGGCTCCAACCGTATCCGCACGGCGATCATGCAGGTGCTGGTCAACGTGCTTGGCCTGGGCATGCACTTGCCGGACGCCGTCGAGGCGCCACGCTGCCACTTCGAGAACGGCCGGCTCGACTTGGAGCCGCCGATCGCCGACGCAGCCCTTGAAATACTGCAAGACGCTTGGCCCGAACTGCGGGTCTGGGATTCACTCAACCTGTTTTTCGGCGGCGTCCATGCGGTGAGCGCGGACTTCTCGTCCGGCAATGTCGTCGGTGCCGGCGATCCTCGGCGCGGCGGCGTGACGATCAGTCGGTAGCGTCGGCGCCGAGGCCCTGTAGCGGCTCGCTAGGCACGTTTCGAGTGTCGTGGTTGAGGAACGCAATTAGCAATTGCGACCCCAGGATGATCGGCAGCGCCGCCAGCACCACGGTCCCGGCCGTCGCCGGCACCCCACTCGATTGCGCGTCGATCCAGTTGATCGCACCGAAAATCACGCCGAACGCAATCAGCACGACGCTCAGCGAGAGTTCGATGGTCGCGATATTCGTTTCGCGCACGAAATAGGTAATCAACAGCCGCCGCAGCGTGGCGCAGAGG
>JAYOXJ010000498.1:0-1967 GCA_038152725.1 Rhodospirillaceae bacterium | reverse complement strand
CGCCGCCGTCTCCGTTGGCGTCGCGGCGGTGTTCATGGAAACCCATCCCGATCCCGACAACGCCCCTTCGGACGGGCCCAACATGATCCCGCTTTCCGAAATCGAAGGCGTGATCGAGACGCTCATGGAGTTCGACCGTCTCGCCAAGGCGCGGCCGGTTCAGATATGATCCAGCTCAGGATTTCAGCCGGTAGCCGGTCTTGAATATCCACCAGATGATGGCGACGCAGAGCGCGAGAAACAGGCCGATCATCAGCAGACTCAGCCACACGTCGATATCGGCGATTTCGTAGAAGCTCCAGCGGAAGCCGCTGACCAGGTAGAGAACCGGATTGAGCAGCGTGATCTTCTGCCAAGCCGGCGGTAGCATGTCGATGGAGTAAAAGCTTCCGCCGAGGAATGTCAGCGGCGTGACGATCAAGAGCGGGATCAACTGCAGCTTCTCGAAATTGTCAGCCCAGATGCCGATGATGAAGCCGAACAGGCTGAAGGTGATCGACGTCAGCAAAAGGAAGAAGATCATCCAGAACGGATGCGCGATCTGCACCGGCACGAACAGCGCCGAGGTCGCCAGGATCAGGACGCCCAGGATCACCGACTTGGTTGCCGCCGCGCCGGCGTAGCCGAGCACGATCTCGAAATGCGAGACCGGCGCCGAGAGAATCTCATAAATAGTGCCAGTGAAGCGGGGGAAGAAGATACCGAACGATGCGTTCGAAATGCTCTCGGTCAGCAGCGTCAGCATGATCAGGCCGGGCACGATGAACGCGCCGTAGGGGACGCCGCCGACCTCGGTAATGCGCGACCCGATGGCGGCGCCGAAAACGACGAAATAGAGCGAAGTCGAGATCACCGGCGAGACGATGCTCTGCAGCAGCGTGCGCGCGGTCCTCGCCATCTCGAAGCGGTAGATGGCGGTGACGCCGCGGAAGTTCATGAACTTGCTCATGGCTTCCCTCGCACAAGATCGACGAAGATGTCTTCCAGCGAACTCTGGCGGGTCACCATGTCGCGGTAGCGGATGCCGGCGGGGCCGAGATCTGCCATGAGCTGGGTAATGCCCTTGCGCTCGGCGGTGACGTCGTAGGTATAGATCAGGCTGGCGCCGCCGTCTCCGATTTCGAGCCCGTATTCCTCGAGTTCGGCCGGTATGGCGTCCAGCGGCTCGTGCAACTCGAGGATCAGCTGCTTCTTGCCGAGCTTTCGCATTAACTCGTTCTTGTTGTCGACGATGACGATGGAGCCGTTGTTGATGACCGCGACCCGGTCGGCGATCTCTTCCGCCTCTTCGATGTAGTGGGTGGTCAGGATGACGGTGACGCCGTCGTCACGCAGTTTCCGGACCAACGCCCACATGTCCTTGCGCAGTTCCACGTCGACGCCGGCGGTCGGCTCGTCGAGAAACAGGATGCGCGGCTCGTGCGCTAGTGCCTTGGCGATCAGCACGCGCCGTTTCATGCCGCCCGAAAGCGTGATGATCTTGCTGTTTCGCTTTTCCCAAAGCGACAGCGCTTTCAGCAATTTCTCGAGATAGGCCGGGTCCGGCGCATGACCGAACAGGCCGCGGCTGAAGTTGACCGTTGCCGAGACGGTCTCGAAGGCCTCGGTGGTCAGTTCCTGCGGTACCAGGCCGATCAGGGCGCGGGTTTGCTTGTAGTCTTTGACGATATCGAAGCCGCCGACTGTGACCCTGCCACCGCTCGCCCGGACGATGCCACAGATGATGCTGATCAGCGTCGTCTTGCCGGCACCGTTGGGGCCGAGCAGGGCCAAAATCTCGCCTTTTCGGACATTCAAATCCACGGTCTCTAGGGCGGTAAAGCCCGAGGCGTAGGTTTTGGAAATACCGGCGACTTGGATCAAATCTGTCATGGCGCCGTCTTAATCCATCGGTCTCGGACATGGCAACGACAATGTCATGGTCGGACGCTAAGGTAAGCTTGCCGCTCGGGCGCCCAGCCGTTAAG
>JAYOXJ010000497.1:0-1978 GCA_038152725.1 Rhodospirillaceae bacterium | reverse complement strand
AAGGAAAAGCAGATCGCCGGCGCGGCGATCGATCATTTCTGGGATGAGCCGCTGCCAGCGGACTCGCCCTTCTGGGACATCCCCAACGTATTCATCACGCCGCATACCGGCGGCGAGACCCGCAAGTACGAGATCAACGTGACCGGATACGTGGCGGAGAACATCGAGCGCATCTGGGCAGGACGGGAAGATCTGGTGAACAGGATCGTCTAAACGAGGCGCCGGCGCCGGCCGCATGGCCGGCGGGGTGCGCCAGGAGTTAATGAGTCGTGCTGCAATTCATCGCCGAATGGGCTCGTCAACTTTACGCCGACACCGGCATCAACCTGGTTTTCCTATACCAGGACTACGAGCGCGCACGCTTTCTCACCGGCTTCAAGAACACCTGCATTCTGGCCAGTCTCTGCATCGTCTTCAGCGTGGTCATCGGCATCGTCGGCGCCTGGGCGCAGGGATCGAAGATCAGGGTCGTGCGCGCCATCATGTACGGCTACATACAGGTTTTCCGCAACACGCCGCCGCTGGTGCAGTTGCTGTTCTTCTATTTCGCGTTGGGCAAGGCGCTCGAGCGCCTGGGATTGATGCCGACCTACGACGCCGGCGGCTGGCAGGCACCCTACATCGACAATTTCGGCTGGGCGGTGATCTCGCTTTCCATGGTCGCCGGTTCCTTCAACGTCGAAATCTTCCGCGCCGGCATCGAGGCGGTCTCGACGACCACGCGCGAGGCGGCCGAGTCGCTCGGCTACACCCGGCTCAGCGCTTACGTCCATATCGTGCTGCCGCTGGCTTTCCGCATCTGCCTGCCGGCACTCAACAACAACCTGGTCAACCTGGTGAAAACCACGACCTATGCCTATGTCATCGCCGTGCCGGAGATGCTCTACACCGCCAACCAGATGTGGTCCGACAACGTCAATGTGCCGGAGATGATGGCGGCGCTGTTCGTCGTTTACATCGGCCTGATCGCCATCCTGGTGTGGCTGATGCACCATTGGGAGCGGCAGATGCGGATACCGGGGTACTGATATGGCTTATTCAGGCGTTCCCGGCGCGACCCTGGCGACCGATCTTCCGGTTCTCACCGGCGAGGCGCAGAGCCTGCTGCAGGGCCGCATCGGTGTGAGCCATCCCGGCTGGCTGAGTTTCCGGCTTCGCGCCTGGCACGGCTGGGTTTTGGCCGGCTACGTCGTCATCATCACCGCCATCGCCGAAGCGCAGGCCGCCACCAGCTTATATCCGGGTCCGGTCGAGACATTGATCAAATGGATCCCGTTCCTGCTCTGGAACAACGGCAACGGCTTCATGCTGAACCTGATCATGAGCTTCCTGGCCATGGCCATCGGCACGGTGGCGGGCGTCTTCCTCGGTCTCCTTCGGGTGTCGTTGCTTGCGCCCGTGCGCCATTCGTCTTGGCTGGTGACGCAATTCTTCCGCAACTCGCCCTGGCTGGTGCTGCTGTTCTGCGTGATGCTGACCATGCCGTTCGAGATCAACGCCTTCGGCTTCACCATCCGTATCCCGGACTGGACCAAGGCGGTGCTCGGCTTCTCGCTGCCGATCATGGCGAACATCGCCGAAGTCGTGCGCGGCGCCATCCAATCCGTGCCGGTCGGCCAGTGGGAAAGCGCCGAGTCGCTCGCCTTCACGCGGCGTCAAACGCTGACCATGATCATCCTGCCGCAATGCATCAAACGCATGATCCCGCCCTGGATGAACTGGTACGCCATCCTCACCATGTCGACGCCGGTGGCCTCCGTGCTGGGCGTCCAGGAATCGGTGACGTTGGCGCACCAGGCCATGGTCGCAGAGAACAGCCGGCCCGAGTTGTTGGGGCCGTTCTACGGCTTCCTGCTTTTGGTGTTCTTCATCTACTGCTACCCGATCGCGCGCTGGACCCAGCGGCTCGAGCAGAAGTACGCGGTCAAGATTTGACGGCGGTTTTGAAAGTCAGCCCTACTTGCCGTTGGCATTGAGC
>JAYOXJ010000496.1:0-1987 GCA_038152725.1 Rhodospirillaceae bacterium | reverse complement strand
GGTGAATGGTATCCATCACGCTGACAGAACACTGCTGATAGGATCGACCACCATTGGCTTCGAGGTTCTCCCTCAAGACCTGCTCATTATAAAGTTGGCGTATTTTCATTCGGAAAAAACTTCTCGTTCCAGGGAATCTTGTGATGGGTATTGAATCAAGACCGCTTGATTCGGACGTTGAAATACAAACATACTGCCGGCAGAAACAGCAGAGGCGCCATGCTCTCTCGCTTTCTTAAAATCCGCCAAAGTGGATGCGCCGCAGGAGGCAATGACGGGTATATCAACAGCAGCGCTTACCTGCTGGATCAATCCCAAATCGTATCCACCGTAGGTGCCATCGCGGTCGACGGCATTCAGCATAATTTCACCCACGCCCCATTCTTCGCATCGCTTGACCCATGTCATGAGGTCGGCTTTCCATCGCTCTGTGCCGTTCTGGCCATAACATCCATAACCCCTAAGCATCGTCTTGCGTGCGTCCAAGCTGGCCACCACCGATTGTGCGCCGAACTGTTGGCTTGCCTCTTGAATGAGTTGCTCTCCTTGTGGGATGATTGAATTTAGGATAACCTTTTCCACCCCGACCTTCAAAAGTTGCTCGATGCGCTGCGTGGTGGAAATGCCCCCACCAAACGCCATTGGCATAAAAGCTTCTGAAACAATGTCTTGAACGACTTGAATGTCCATGGGCCGTTGATGGCGATCCTTGGTGATGTCCAATAGCGCCAACTCATCCACCTCTTTCTCATTGAAAATCCGCAAGGCATTGATGGGATCTCCGACGTAAACAGGTTCTTTGAATTTTTTGGTTTTGACCAATCCCCCCTCTTTCAGCAGCAATGCCGGAATGACACGAATCCTTCTCATTTGTGGTCCCAATTGATAAAACTTCGCAACAATTCCATGCCAAACCGGTGGCTTTTCTCCGGATGAAACTGGACGCCCACGCATCGATTTTGAATGATGCCCGCATTAAACGGATGGCCATGCTCCGCGACACAAAGCACAGCGCTAGCTTCTTCAGGCACCATGTGATAGGAATGCACAAAATAGAACCTCGCGCGTTCTTCCAGACCCTCTAGAAATGACCCGTCCTTCATTTCCACTTCCGACCAACCCATGTGTGGAATTCGCAACCCGGAAGGCATGTCTTCCATTTTGAACTTTCTGCACGCGCCCTTAATAATCCCCAATCCCGCTTCGTTGGCCTCCTCGCTGGATTCCAAGATCAATTGCGCCCCTAGGCATATGCCCATCATGTCCACCGCGCCTGCTTGGCCAACGGACCGAAGCAATTCCACCAAATCCAGATCAACCAAACGCCTCATGGCAAAACCGAAATTCCCCACACCCGGTAAGAACAGTTTATCCCCCTTTCCCAGGTTTTCAATGACCTGCTTGGATTCGGAGCAGACAATTTCTGCATCCGTCACCCGACGAAGCATGTTCACCAACGAACCAACATTTCCCACACCATAATCGACAATGACCACTTTCATCTGCACCCTAAGATAATCGCTGAATTCGACATTCAGCCACAATAATTCCAACAACAAAATCCTGAAAACAATAAGAAGACCCTCGGCCCAAAAGATTTCATGCCGTAAATTTATATTATGCCCAACCAGCCCATTTCATTCGCCATCGTCGGATGCGGCAGCATCGGAAAACGACACATTGCCGTGCTTGATGCCGACCCTCAGGCCAAACTCGTCGCCATCTGTGACAGTGACCCCACTGCCCTGAAGGCTCAGCTCGACCTGTACCCCTACCTCCAAGGATTTGACTCTTTGGATTCCATGCTTGCAGCTGGCGGTTTTGATGTGGTCGCGGTGGTGACGCCTCATGCCTTGCACGCCGACATGAGCATGCTAGTGATGCGCTCGGGATATCACGTCCTTGTTGAGAAGCCCATGGCCTTGACAATGAAAGATTGCCATGCGATGAATGCCTGTGCGGAGGAAACCGGGAAGCAGCTTTGGGT
>JAYOXJ010000495.1:0-2014 GCA_038152725.1 Rhodospirillaceae bacterium | reverse complement strand
CTTGCGGATGTGGTCGGAAATATTGCGGTAGCGGGTCGCCTGGCGCGCCTGCTTCTTGAGGCCCTGCAACTGGGTGTCGAGGGTGACCAGGATGTCGTCGAGGCGTTCCAGGTTGGTCTCGGCGCCGCGCAGCCGAAGCTCGGCCTCGTGGCGGCGCGAATGCAGGCCGGTGATGCCGGCGGCCTCTTCGAGAAGGCCGCGGCGCTCGGTCGGCTTGGCGTTGATGATGGCGCCGATGCGGCCCTGGCTGACCAGCGCAGTGGAGCGCGCGCCGGTTGCCGAATCGGCGAACAGCAGCTGTACGTCGCGGGCGCGCACGTCGGCGCCGTTGACGCGGTAGAGCGAGCCCTTTTCGCGCTCGATGCGCCGCGAGACCTCGAGCTCCTCGAGTTCGTTGAACTGCGCCGGGGCCGAGCGCTCCTCGTTGCCGAGCACCAGCGACACTTCGGCGATGTTGCGCGGCGGACGGTTGGCGGTGCCGCCGAAGATGACGTCCTCCATGCCGGAGCCCCGCATCTGCTTGGCCGACGTCTCGCCCATGACCCAGCGCAGCGCCTCGACGAGGTTCGACTTGCCGCAGCCGTTGGGCCCGACGACGCCGGTAAGGCCGAGCTCGATCGGGAGTTCGGTGTTGTCGACGAACGACTTGAAGCCCGAGAGCCGGAGTTTATTGAACTGCAACAAGGCCGTTAGGTCCTTTCCTTATTTGGTTTGCGCTTTTTTCAGCGCTTCGTCGACGAACACCTTGAATTCCGCGTAAGGCAGCGCGCCCGACACCTTGGTGCCGTTCACCAGGAACGACGGCGTCGAATTGATTTCGTGGTCCTTGCTCGCCTTCCTGGCGGTGCCCTGAATGAAGTCGATCAGCGGCTGCTGCTTGATGCAGGCGTCGACGTCGGCCGGCGTCAGGCCGCCGAAGCGGGCGACTTTCTTGAGCGCGTCGATGGGAGGGTCGGCGCGCGACCACTGCTCCTGGGCGCGGAAAAACAGTTCGATGAAGCCGAAATACCGCGACGGTCCGGCGCAGCGCGCGATCATCGAGGCCGCCAGGGCGGGACCGCCGAGCGGGAAATCGGTGAACACCAGCTTCACCTTGCCGGTGTCGATGTAGTTCTTCTTGAGCTCGGGATAGGTGGTCTCGTGGAAGTGGGCGCAGTGCGGGCAGCCCAGCGAGGCGAATTCGAAGATGGTGACCGGCGCATCGGCCTTGCCGACGACCATCGGTTTCATGGCGTCTTCGAGGCTGGCGATGCCGGCCTGGGCGATGCCGGCCGAAGCCCAAGCAAAGGCCGCCAGCGCGATCGCTGCGAAACGGGCGGGAAACCGCTTCAGGGGCAAATATCGTAACAAGGAAACCTCCGAGCCACTAGATGTTGGTGAATATAGAACCCTGAAAAGACCAGAGTCGACTCATTTTCGGGCCGAGTTTTCCCCAGGCCCAAGGCATTTCGGCCACTCGTTTGTGGCATTTCCAAGGCCTTGGTTTGGTGGCCGAACCTCAGCCTTTCGGCCGGCCGGCGTCGATGGCACGGCCGAGACGTTCGAGCGCCGCCAGCAGATCTGGGTCGTCGACGCCCGCGAGGGTCGCGTCGAGCGCCTTGCGGCTGGCGGCGGTGGGCTCATGTGGGGCCCGCTTCGCCCGCCCGCCCAAAGTCGGCGCCGGCAGCGGTGCATGAAGGTAGCGCAGTTTGGCCACCGCCCGATAGCCGAAATGCGCGTTGATGCGCTCGACCAACTGCGGCTCCAGGTGCTGCAGCTGGGTCGCCATGGCTGAGTTGTCGACACGGAGATGCAGGAGCCCGCCGGTCCGTTCGCGGCCCGGATAGGTGATGCGGTCGGGCTGGCTGTGACGCGCGATCACCTCGCCGACGATCGCCGCCCAATCGCGCGCGATGACGCCGTCGGCCAGGCCGCGCCGGCCGAACACCGGCTTGGTGATGCGCGCGACGGCGCTGGCGACCGGCTCGATCCGGTTGCGCCGCAGCTTCGGCGGCGGCGTGGAGGTGGGCTGTTT
>JAYOXJ010000494.1:0-2053 GCA_038152725.1 Rhodospirillaceae bacterium | reverse complement strand
TCCAATTGCCTCAATATGGGCTTGAGTTTCGCAAAGCCTTCGAGACATCTGCTCAGCCAAAAGTAAGATATCTCCGACCTGACACTTGGTCCTGTCCCCTAAGATTGGGGTTGCCTGGCATCGAGAGCCATCCTGATCCGTGCATGTTCCTCGCGGGTAATGTTGTATCTTCTGATCAAGCTAATCGGTATCAAGTGTAACAATGGGACGAGCACGCCGACGGAAATGCCGAGCATAAAGATATTGTCTGGAGGAATTGCACCAGGTAGAACCCCGGTCGGAAATTCAATCAGCGCGATGATAAAACCACCGAGGACGATACCCAGACCCGATACCGCCTTGCCAGAGAATGACAGACCGGCAAAAAACATGGCTTCTTGCCTGAGCCCCGTACGAAGTTCGTGATCATCCAGTGTGTCGGCAACGATCGACGCACCGATAATGCCTTGAACAACAGCGATGGCGGCAGCAAACACGCCCGCCCCGACAAGGATCACCAGCAATAGCGGATCGCCGTTCTCCGGTAGCACCCCTAGAAAGCGCAAGTTCACAATGATAATTCCATCAAAAAGACTAATGATGCTGCACCAAAGCAGTATGGGCTTTTTATCCCAGCGCCTCTGCACAATGGCAACCATCGGGAATGCCAGTACTGCACCTGCCGCGGATAACGCAAACCAGCGTAGGTCGCCAGTATCAAAACCCCAGAAAAATGTGGTCATGTAGATCCCAATATTCGCCGTAGTACCGCTAATGGCGGACGACATCAGAACAATCAAAAATACCAGTCGAAACTGCCGATTTTTGAGCGCTGATGTGAGTTCACGAACAATGCGCATAGGACTGAAGATGTCAGCCTTCTTGGTATGTTGCCTAAGATAAGGAATTTCGCGTCTGGTCAATAGCGTGGTGGCGATGATGGCAAGCGACATTACGAGGCTTGCCGCAAGAGCAAGTCGGGGATAGCCGTCGGGATTTAGTTGGCCCACCGGATAGGCCTCGGTGCCGGGAAACAGAAAACTGTAAACAAACAACGGAAAGGAAACACCAATCATCCAACCAAATGCGTAGCGATACGACATGATGGAGGTGCGTTCGGTGTAGTCATCGGATAGCTCTGCGGTTATTGCTGACCACGGAACATAAAAAAGCGTCATGCATCCTCGCGTTAGCACGACAAACGTCAGTAACCAAAAAAATAACTGCATATCGCTGAGCATAGTGGGGGGGACAAAGACACCATACATGGCGAGGCCAAGCGGTATGGCAGCGATGAGCATCAAAGGATGGCGGCGGCCCCAGCTGGACATGAGGTTGTCTGAAATGGATGCGACCAGCGGATCTGTGACCGCATCAAACAAGATCGCAATGGCCAGAGCCAGAGACACAAGCCTGGCATCCATGCCCAATACCTGATTGTAGAACAGCAAAATAAACGTGTTGAATGCGAAATTCTTCACGACATCGGGCATGGCACCGAGGGCTTGATACACTTTGGTCGAGAAGCTGACTTTGCCAGGTCGAACTATACGAGCATAAACGGGCGCTGATGATGCCAATCAAAATCCCCCAATTTTCTGAAATACTACCCCATAGCCTCATCTCTCAGCGAGCGGTTAGTAAGAATAAACACCCTTTTTCAACATTCGGAAAAATATCGCCATCCCGGAAGTTACTCGTAATCCCCTCTTTCAGCGCTTTGCTTTACCAGCTGAATGAGTGAGCATTAGAAATTCAGCGATTTGTCTCTAAGAATCGGAACTCTGTCCGATCGAGACCGTTACCGATGCGTAGTCGATGGGCCGGAAATCAGAATAGCGTCGTTTGTTGGCCGGTCTGATCTGAGGGCGGTGAGCGGTTTTGTGGATAATCGGGGAAACCCTAGGGGACAGGACCAAGTGCCAGGTCCAGTTGCTTCAATATGAGGCTTGAGTTTCGCAAAGCCTTCGAGACATCTGCTCAGCCAAAAGTAAGATATCTCCGACCTGACACTTGGTCCTGTCCCCTAAGATTGGGGTTGCCTGGCATCGAGAGCCATCCTGATCCGTGCATG
>JAYOXJ010000493.1:0-2058 GCA_038152725.1 Rhodospirillaceae bacterium | reverse complement strand
TGGTTATGGTAAGGAAGTTCAAGATGCAATTCTGCACCATGCTCCACAAGGAGTTGGCGAGGTCAACTATAACGACAGAATGGCATTTTTGCAGGAACAATTGCAACATTGCCACAACTATATTGATAACAGATGTGCAGAAGGGATTTTAGCGCACCATATTCAACTGCCTTATGGTTTTGGAGATACGGCTGAGGATTTTACCTCTGTCTTTGGTAGGCTCTATGGTTTTGAGGACAGAGTCTCCAAAGATAAAGATTTTTATTCTAATGCATTTAAACCAAGAACTAGAACTAAGAAATTTAAGGGAACACCAATCCAGGATTAGCATTCTAGGCACAAAATTTAAGACTATTTAGGCTACTTATATACTGGTTAATTTCATCTAACAAATAAATAAAAGATTTAAAGTAAAAAATTCTATTCTTATTAATTATTTTGTATTATTTTTAAACTGATTAGTTTATAAATAAAGCATGACAATACTTTTTATGTCTTACCTGAATAGAGCTGGGCTTGAACTTGAAGAAGCTCAAGATGTTGATATGCTCACAAGTACTGCTCAAAAAGCTAGGTCCTGGATTGACTTGCAAACTCAGTTTAGAGCTAGAGGCGGTAAGAAGATAGCTAAGTGTGAAGCTGCAAACATCATCATAACTGAAACCTTTAAGCTCAGGGAGGACCTTGATGAGAATGACAAAGTTTTGCTTTTAAAAGGTGCTGTTGCAGTTTTTAGTTATCAGTATCAAGAAAATTTAAGTGAAAAATTTGAAACTTATAAAATTGATTCAGATCTTATACAAAAACATAAAAATCAGTTGAATGCCCAATTTGAAAAATCAAAAGAACTTTCCCAAAACAAAGGCTTTTTTGAAAGATTATTAAATTGATTTGTATATTTAAAAAGAATGAAATTCCTTATATCCCCGCTTAGTCATTTTAAGCATGGTAACTGATACATATTTACCAAATAAAAATGCGTAATCCATTTAAGTCAGCTACAAAAAATTTATTAGATGAGGCAGCTGAATACCAGCTATATGAAAAAGCTGCTAAAGATATTGAGGCCAATATTCTAGACAAGGGAATATGGACTAAAGCTTACACAAGGGCAAAGGGAGATGAGTCAGTTCAGAAAGCTTTATATATAGAAATGATTGTTGAGCATTATAAGAAACTCATTTTGGCTGGCGAAGAGATTGAATCCATCTTAAAAAGTGAGATTGCAAGATATGAAAAATCTGTTAAATCAACCCCTGAAGTAATTAAAGAACCAAGTCAGGGCAGCTGGGATCTTGGTCTAGTTTTAATAGCAATTTTCTTCATTTTATTTTTAATTTTTGCACTCACGAGTGGATTATATTGATTAAATCAATTTGTTACTTATCAGCAATACTATTATTTTTGGGAGCCTTATCGCTTCCCCCAGAATATTATTTGCTCTTAAGGGTAATAATTTTTCTCTTAGCAGTATATTTAGCTTATATAAATTTTAAAACTAATGATGAAGCTTGGATGATTAGCTTTGGAATTATAGCGCTAATATTTAATCCCATTATTCCTCTATATCTATATAACAAATTCTTATGGGCGATTATTGATATTTCTTCAGCTTTAGTCTTTGTTATTTATGCTAAGAGAATTAAGTCTGAAGGATAACTCTATCAACTAATAATTTTGTATAAGTCTCAACCATTCAATCAATTTCTAACTACCACGACTTCATACAACTTCATAAACGACTTAACTGATTTAGTTGTTAATGACCTTAACTTAAAACGAATCAGAAGAGATAACTACTTCGCAGCTGTTAATTTAATAGTCCTCAATTTATTCCTAGCATACCAAGAAGATAAAACTAAAGTTGTTGGCATTAGCAGGGATAGCAACTACTGGGATGGAAGAGATAAAACTTACAAAAATTCCAAGCTTTCTTATTCTTTTATGGTTACTTCGCTGGATGTATTAGAGAAGCATAAATACATCTTAGAGGTCGAAAAAGGTAAGCAAGGTCAATACGGCAAACCTGGTACTACAACACGTTATAGAGCCTCTGAG
>JAYOXJ010000492.1:0-2070 GCA_038152725.1 Rhodospirillaceae bacterium | reverse complement strand
CGCCGCGCTGCTTCTTCATCTTGTCGGCGGTCTGCCAGGTCCGGATGATGACCTCTCCCACCCGGCCCATGGCCTGACTGTCGGACGCGATCATCGAGAACGCACCGATATCGTGGAGGATATCTTCCGCCGCGATAGTCTCGCGCCGGATGCGGCTCTCCGCAAAGGCAACGTCTTCAGGAATGCGTGAATCCAGATGGTGGCAGACCATGAGCATATCGAGATGCTCGTCCACCGTGTTCACGGTGTAGGGCCGCGTCGGGTTGGTCGAGGACGGCAGGACATTGGCCTCGCCGCACAGCTTGATGATGTCCGGCGCATGACCGCCGCCCGCGCCTTCGGTGTGGAAGGCATGGATCGTACGCCCCTTGAAGGCCGCGACGGTGTTCTCGACGAACCCGGACTCGTTCAGGGTGTCTGTGTGAATCGCAACCTGAACGTCAAGTTCTTCCGCCACCGACAGACAGGCATCGATAGCCGCCGGGGTCGTGCCCCAATCCTCGTGCAGCTTCAGGCCGCACACACCGGCGTTGACCTGCTCGATCAGCGCCGCAGGCAGGGTCGCGTTGCCCTTACCGAAAAAGCCGAGGTTGACCGGGAAGCCTTCTGCCGCCTGCAACATCCGGCCGATGTGCCATGGGCCGGGCGTACAGGTAGTTGCGTTAGTCCCTTCGGCCGGGCCGGTGCCACCGCCCAGCATCGTCGTCACACCGGAATAGATGGCGTCATCGATCTGCTGCGGGCTGATCCAATGGATGTGCGCGTCGATGCCGCCCGCCGTGACGATCCGGCCTTCGCCGGCGATCGCCTCGGTGCCAGGCCCCACAATGATATCCACGCCTGGCTGCACATCGGGATTGCCGGCCTTGCCGATCCCCACGATCCGCCCGTCGCGGATGCCGATATCGGCCTTCACGATCCCCCAGTGATCGACGATCAGGGCATTGGTGATGACGGTGTCCACGGCGCCCTCGGCCCGGCTTTTCTGTGACTGGCCCATGCCGTCGCGGATCACCTTGCCGCCGCCGAACTTCACCTCCTCGCCATAGGTTGTGTGGTCGCGCTCGACCTCAATAATCAGGTCGGTGTCCGCCAGCCGTACCCGGTCGCCCGTTGTCGGGCCGAACATGGTGGCGTAGCTGGCGCGGTCGATGCTGTAGGCCATCGCTCAGCCCCCCAGTGCGCCATTCACGGCGCCGTTGAAGCCATAGACGATGCCGTCGCCTGCATAGGCCACCAGCGTGACCTCGCGTTCCTGACCGGGCTCGAACCGCACGGCGGTCCCGGCGGGAATGTCGAGGCGGAAGCCGCGCGCGGCGGCGCGGTCGAACTCGAGCGCCCCATTGACCTCGAAGAAGTGATAGTGGGAGCCGACCTGCACCGGCCGGTCACCGGTGTTGGCAACCACGACCGTCTTGGTCTCGCGGCCTTCGTTAAGAACGATCTCGCCGTCGGCGGTGAGGATTTCTCCAGGGATCATCGCGCGCCTCAACGGATCGGGTCGTGGACGGTCACGAGCTTCGTGCCGTCGGGAAAGGTCGCCTCGACCTGGATGTCGTGGATCATCTCGGCGATCCCGTCCATCACGTGGTCGCGGGTCAGAACCGTCGCGCCGTCGCGCATCAGGTCGGCGACGCTGCGCCCGTCGCGCGCGCCCTCGACCACATAGTCGGAGATCAGCGCAATCGCCTCGGGGTAGTTGAGCTTTACCCCCCGTTCGCGACGCTTGCGCGCCACTTCCGCCGCCATCGCGACGAGAAGCTTGTCCTTTTCCCTGGGTGTCAGGTTCATGATTGTCCCTCCCGGTCGGCCGTCACGCGAAGCATCGGTTCACATATTCCACAGGCGCGGCATCCGTTCCGGATACCCCGCGATGCAATTTCGAAAGCCCGCCCAGAACGCCCCATAGGCATCGCGGAGGATGCGCCCTTCCCGGCCGATCCAGCGCACGACCAGGACGTCACCCACGCAAGTGGCCGCCGCCAGGGTCGTCGCCGACCGCCCGATGGCGTCCCGCAGTTCGCGCGCAACCGCCAACCGCTCCGACGCATCTTCGGCCACATAGCCGAG
>JAYOXJ010000491.1:0-2071 GCA_038152725.1 Rhodospirillaceae bacterium | reverse complement strand
AATGGCCGGGCCGAAGGTCTCTTCCATCACCAGTTCGCAATCCCACGGCACATGGTCGACCACGGTCGGCGGGAAGATCGCGCCTTCGCGGTTGTTGCCGTGCAAAAGCTTGGCGCCGAGCCCGACGGCGTCGACGACACGGCGCTGGAAGGTCTTGGCGGCGTTTTCTGTAATGACGGTGCCGATGTCGGTGGTCGGGTCGGTCGGGTCGCCGTACTTGAGCTTCTTAGCCTTCTCGGTGACCAGCTCGGCGAACTTGTCGGCGACGCTGTCGACGACGAGGATGCGCTTCACGGCGGTGCAGCGCTGGCCGGAGTTCTTGGTGGCGCCGCCGACGGCCAACGTCGCCGCACGATCGAGATCGGCGTCCTCCATGACGATCAGCGGCGCGTTGCCGCCGAGTTCGAGCACGGTGCGTTTGAAGCCGGCTTTCGACGCGATCATCTTGCCGACCGGCACGCCGCCGGTGAAGGTGATGAGGTCGATGTTGGGATCGGTGATCATGGCGTCGCCGATGTCGGCGGGAAGGCCGGTGACGACCTGGAACATTTCCGGCGGCAGGCCCGCTTCGTAGAGGATGTCGGCCAGGATCAGGCAGGTCAGCGGGGTCAGCTCGGTCGGCTTGCAGACCATGCGGTTGTTGGTGGCGATCGACGGCGCCACCTTGTGCGCGACCATGTTGAGCGGATGATTGAACGGCGTGATCGCGCTGATGACACCTTGCAGCGGATGGCGCTGGGTGAAGATCTTGCGTTTCTGGCCGTGCGGGGTGAGGTCGCAGGAGAAGATTTCGCCGTCATCGAGGATGACGAGGTTGGAGGTCAGCGAGAACACGTCGAAGGAACGACCGGTCTCGTAGAGCGAGTCCTTCTTGGAAAGGCCGCATTCGGCGGTGATCACGTCGGAAATCTCGTCGCGGCGCTCGACGATCAGCTCGGCCGTCTTCTTGAGGATCTGCTGGCGCTCGTAGCGGGTCAGCGTCGGTTTGTAGGCGGCGGCGATGGCGAACGCTTCCGCCACCTGTTCGGCGCTGGCGCGCGGCACGGTGCCGACGACCTGGTTGTTGTAGGGATTGAGCACATCGATGCGGCCGTGCGCGCCATCGACGTTCTTGCCGCCGATGCGCATGGTTTCGTGAATGACTTTGGCGTGGGCGTCCATGTGCTCTTCCTTTTCTGGTCTCAGGCCCCGTGGTTGAGGGCGATGTCGAAGATGTCGAAATTCCGAAGCCGGCGATCCGCGGCCACGCCGCTGACCGGACGGGTGACGACCAGCGGCACACGCTGTTCGCTGACCCCGCCGTGCGAACGCAGCGGCTCCTTCAGTTGGCCGAGATCGTGGCGGTCGGCGGAGGTGCCGATGACCTTGTGGATGGTGGAGACGACGATGATGTCGCCCAGGCGGTCCTCGGGCAGTTCGAAATGCTTGCAGCCGGTTTCGCGGGTGTAGGCGGCCTCGATGCCGTCGACGCCTTCCAGGCGCTTGGCGATCTCGCCGGCGTCGGTGCCGTTCGGCAAATACGCGGTGGCGAAGGAGCCGAGCGCGCCGTGGTGGACGACGTAGGGGTCGGTGATCGGCAGGATGACCCGCGCCTTGTCCTTGCCCATCCACTCATCCAAGAGCGTCTGCAGGTAGATCACGTCGGGCTCGCCGTGACGGCCGAACTTGGCGTTCATGCCATGGTCGGCGGTCAGCGCCAGCGTCGCGCCGAGCGCGTCGAGCTTGGCCCAGTAGCTGTCCATCATGGCGTAGAAGTCGTTGGCCACCGGCGTGCCCGGCGCATGCTTGTGCTGGATATAGTCGGTGGTCGAGAGATACATAATGTCGGGCTTGTGACGCTCCATCAGCTTGACGCCGGCATCGAAGATGAACTCGGAGAGCTCGGCTGAATAGACGTCCGGAATCGGCCGGCCGACCATCGCCTGGGCGTTGTCGATGCCGTTCTCGGCCATGGTCGTCTCGTTGGCCTTCTCGGACGAGAAGCAGATGGCGCGGCCGGACGCGAAGTCGAGGCCGTGGCCGAGCAGCCGGCGCAGCTTGTCCTTGGCGGTGACGATGGCGATCTTGGCGC
>JAYOXJ010000490.1:0-2075 GCA_038152725.1 Rhodospirillaceae bacterium | reverse complement strand
CGTTCAAGGTGGCGACCGCATTCGCCGACAACGTCGCCGCCGGCAAGGACAAGAAACTGATCACCATTTCTTCGGTGATGGGGTCGATCGCCCGGAGCGGCGGCGGCGAATACATCTACAAGACCTCGAAGACAGCAGTGAACATGGCCATGCATTGCCTGGCGGCCGACCTTGCCTCGCGCGGCATGATCCTGGCGCTGTTTCACCCCGGTTGGGTGCAGACCGACATGGGCGGACCGAGCGCTGCCATCGACGCGAACGCCAGCGTCACCGGCATGCGTAAGGCCATCGCCGGACTGACCAAGAAGGACAATGGCTGCTTCTTCAATTACGACGGCGCGCCGATCGAGTGGTAGTCCGGGTATGCAACTCAGCGAAGAACACTTACTGATCCAGGAGACGGCGCGGCGTTTTGCCGCCGAGCGGCTTGCACCTAACGCCGAGCAGTGGGACCGCGAGGCGCACTTTCCGCGAGATGCCCTCGCAGAAATGGGCGAACTCGGACTGTTGGGCATTCTGGTGCCTGAAGCGGAAGGCGGAGCCGGCGCCGATTTCGTCTCCTATGCGCTTGCCCTGGCCGAGATCGCCGGCGGCGATGGCGGCGTCTCGACCACCATGGCGGTGCAGACGCTGACCAGCACCTGCCTGCTCAAATTCGCCAACGGCGAACAGAAGCAGCGCTTCCTGCCCGACCTGGCCGTGGGCAAGACACTCGGCGCCTTTTTGCTGACAGAACCGCATACCGGATCGGACGCCGGCGCCATCGCCTGCAAGGCGAAGAAGGTCGGCAACCAGTATGTGCTGAGCGGCACAAAGCAGTTCATCACCACCGGCGCCAATGCAGACGTGGCGGTAGTCTTCGCGGTCACCGATCCGAATGCCGGGTCGCGCGGCATATCGGCCTTTATCGTGCCGACCGATACGGCCGGCTACAAAGTGGCGCGCATCGAACACAAGCTTGGCCAGAAAAGTTCCGACACGGCGCAGATCATCCTCGATGAGGTAAAGCTGCCGCCGGACCTGCTGTTGGGTGCGGAGGGCGAGGGTTACAAGATCGCGCTTTCCAACCTCGAAGGTGGGCGGGTCGGTATCGCGGCGCAGTCGGTCGGGTTCGCCGAGGCCGCGTTCCGCGCCGCGCGCACCTACGCGCTCGAGCGCACCACCTTCGGCAAGAAAATCATCGACCACCAGGCGATCGGTTTCAAACTGGCGGAGATGGCGACACAGATAGAGGCAGGCCGGCAGATGATGCTGAACGCCGCACGGCTCAAGTCGGAAGGCCAGCCCTGCCTCAAGGAGGCGTCGATGGCCAAGCTTTTCTGCTCGGAAATGGCCGAACGGGTATGTTCCGACGCGATACAGGTGCACGGCGGCTACGGCTACCTCTCCGACTTTCCGGTCGAGCGCATCTATCGCGATGCCCGCGTCTGCCAGATTTACGAAGGCACCAGCGAGGTCCAGAAGCTGGTCATCAGCCGCGCCATTCGGGAGGAGGGATGATGCCGGAACCGGTTCGTTTTTATTTCGACTTCTCGTCGCCGTATTCCTATTTCGCCACTTTCAAGATCGACGAGACCTGCGAGTCGCTGGGCCGCGAGGTCACGTGGAAGCCGTTCTTGCTGGGTGCGTTGTTCAAGATCACAGGCGCCAAGCCGCTGACCGAGACGCCGCTTAAGGGCGATTACTGCAAGAACGACTGGGAACGGCTCGGGCGTTACATGAACGTACCGTGGACGATGCCGGCGAAGTTCCCGATTCCGACACAGGCGGCGGCGCGCGCGTTCTATTGGCTCGACGACCAGGATCCGGCATTGGCCAAGAGATTCGCGCGGGAAGCCTTCATGGCCTATTTCGGCCGCGGCACCGATATCATGTCAGCGGAAGCGGTGGCGAAACTGGCGGCACCGCTGGGTGTCGATCACGGTGCTCTGGCCGCCGCGCTGGACGACGACAAAGTGAAACAGCGGCTCAAGGACGAAACCCAGGCCGCCATCGACGCGGGCGTGTTCGGCGCGCCCTATTTCATCGTCGACGGCGAGGGGTTCTGGGGCAGCGACCGCATGTGGATGATCCGC
>JAYOXJ010000489.1:0-2128 GCA_038152725.1 Rhodospirillaceae bacterium | reverse complement strand
CAAGGTCATCGTCGCCATCAACAAGGACGAGGAGGCGCCGATCTTCCAGGTCGCCGACTACGGCCTGGTCGCCGATCTGTTCGTCGCCGTGCCCGAGCTGGCGGCCGAACTCGATAAGAACTGACATTCGCAAAAAATGGGAAACTAACCATGGATATCAAAAAGATCGGTATTATTGGCGGGGGTCAGATGGGCGGCGGTATCGCCCAGGTTTGCGCCGCGAACGGCTTCGATGTGTTTATCCTCGACATCAGCGAGGAAGCGGTGACTAAGAGCCGCGACCGCATCGAGAAGCTGATGGGCCGCGACGTCGAGCGCGGCCGCCTCGCCGCCGAGGACCGCGACGCCACGCTGGCGCGCATGAGCTGGGGCACCGATTACGCCGGCTTCGGCGACAGCGACATCGTCATCGAGGCCGCGACCGAGGACGAGGAAGTCAAGAAGGCGATCCTGCGCGAGCTTTGCACCAAGGTGCCGCCGCATGCGCTGATCGCGTCCAACACCTCTTCCATCTCGATCACCCGGCTCGCCGCCCAGACCGATCGTCCCGGCAAGTTCTGCGGCATGCACTTCATGAACCCGGTGCCGCGCATGCAGCTGGTCGAACTGATCCGCGGCATCGCCACCGACGAGGACACCTACCAGACGGTGCGCGAGCTGACCGACAAGCTCGGCAAGACCGCCGTCAACGCCGAGGACTTCCCGGCCTTCATCGTCAACCGCATCCTGCTGCCGATGATCAACGAGGCGGTCTACACCCTCTACGAAGGCGTCGGCTCCGTCGCCGCCATCGACACCGCCATGAAGCTCGGCACCAACCACCCGATGGGGCCGCTGGAACTGGCCGACTTCATCGGCTTGGATACCTGCCTCGCCGTCATGCACGTGCTGCACGAGGGCCTCGCCGACACCAAGTACCGGCCCTGCCCGCTCTTGGTGAAGTACGTCGAGGCCGGCTGGCTCGGGCGCAAGACCGACCGCGGCTTCTACGACTATTCCGGCCCCGAGCCGGTGCCGACACGCTAGACCAAGGCGGCATCCTCGCGCTGATCCGGGCCGACGCCTGGCGCATGGCGGCGCTCTCGGCGGTGCGAGATCTCGAATTGCCCGATTGGGCGATCGGCGCCGGATTCGTCCGCGCGCTGGTCTGGGACCATCTCTCGGGCCATGCCGAGCCGACGGAACTGGGCGATGTCGATGTGGTCTATTTCGACCCAAGCGATCTATCGCCCGCGCGCGAGGCCGAATTGGAAGCCGATCTCCAGGCCCGCCTTCCCGGCCCGCCGTGGTCGGTCAAGAATCAGGCCCGCATGCACGTACGCAATGTCGACCGGCTCTACCGCGACACGGCTGACGCCATCGGCCACTGGCTCGAAACCGCGACCTGCGTCGCCGTCCGCCTCGAGGCCGACGACCGCCTGACTCTGCTGGCGCCGCACGGCATCGCCGATCTGGTCGACATGAAACTGCGCCCGACGCCGGCCGGTCTCGCCAAGCGCACCGATTTCGAACTGCGCCTGAAAACCAAGAACTGGCGCCGGCGCTGGCCGAAACTGGCCGCCTTCGGGGTCTTGCTGCTTCTCGGCACGCCGGCGGCGGCGGAACTGACGCCCGCCGCCTGCGAGGCCGACTTCCAGGCCATGCTTACGGCCATCGCCGCCAATCGGCAGACCGCCGTCCAAGACCTCGAGCGCCAGATCGCCGAGGCCGATCCCGAGCGCCACCCGGCACTCAAGGAACTGCGCGAGGCCGCCTGGACGGAGGAAGAGCATCAGCGCATCCAGGCCGACCACTTCCGCCAAGACTGCCTGAAGGCGGCCAAGCACGCGAACTGAACTAGAGCGCGCCGGCCAGATCGAGCGCGGTCAGCACGGCGAAGACGGCCGAGACCATCGCGCCCAGCCCGGGCACCCAGCGCGGCAGTTCGATGCCGCCCGGCGGCGGGCTCGGGTCCCGGCCCTTGAGCCGCCACAGCGCCGCGTTGACCAGGGTGAAGACGCTCAGGGTGAAGACGGTGGTGGACTGGGCCAGGGTCTCGATATCGGTGGTGAGCGCCAGCACCGCGACGCCGACCAGCACGGTGGCAACGACGGGGGTATGGGTCCGGGGGTTCACTTGCGCCAGCCAG
>JAYOXJ010000488.1:248-2132 GCA_038152725.1 Rhodospirillaceae bacterium | reverse complement strand
GTGATGTACTTGTGCTTGGGCTGGTTCATCGCCTGCATCGTCACATTGTCCATCTTCTCCTTGCCGCTCTTCATGTTCCGGACCGGAATCCGGACATTCACCTCGGGCAGCGTCTTGATCTCCGCGGACTTGCCGTCGAGCGGAAAGTCCGAGCTGAGCTTCATGGTGCCGCCGATCAGGTTGGCCTCAACGGTCCACGCATGCAGCGACGAGTCGCCGGCCACGGTGATCTTGCTGCCCTTGATCTGGGCCCAGTAGGTGACGGTTTCCGCGGCCTGGACCGCGCCGGTCGTGAGAAGCAGGGCGGCGCACAATCCGCCGAGCGATGTGTTGGTCAGTTTCATCATGATCGTTTCTCGCTTTGGTTTCCGGTTTCCAATGGATGGCGGCGGGACCGAGTCTATTCATTCCGCCTCAGCCGATTTCGAACCACTCCTTCTGATACTCGATCCGCTTGCCCGTCTTCACGGCCTCATTGGCCCTGATGACGGTGACGGCCGCCTGGTAGCCGATCTCGTGGCCGGCGTAGGGAAGCTTCTGCTCCTCAACGTCCTTGATATAGTCGGCCAGCGCGTCCGGGTCGTCGCCGAACAGCTCACCGAAATCCTCCACCGCGGACTTGTGGGCGTAGCTGTTGCTGGCAAAGGCCTGCAACGCGTAGAAAAGCGGCGTCTCCTTGAAGACCTGGGCATCCTCGCCATCGGCGCCCTGCGCCTTGAGCTTGGTGGCGTTCATGACGAGGGCGACGCCCTCTTCCTGGTAGAACTTGTCCTTGCGGGCGTAGACCTCCCAGCCGAGCAACGGGGAGTCGGCCTCCTTGAACATCCAGGCCTTGTCGCCGCGGACCATGATCGCGGAGTCGCTGCCGTAATAGATCTCGTGCTCCCCGTCGAAGGAGTTGGCGAGAGTGCTGTGGAACATCATGTTGACGCCGCCCGGATACTCAAAGACGATCTGCACGGTGTTGGGGACGCTCTGTTCGTCCTTGTTCCACTGGATGAAGGAGCCGAACCCGCTGACCGCCACCGGGTTGTCGCGGTAGGTCCAGTTGGCGGCGTCGATCTGGTGGACGCCGATCTCGCCGACGAGGCCGAGCGAGATATCCTTCTTCGTCCGCCAGTTGATCTCCTTCTGGCGCTCGGCGTTCGGCGAGAAGCGCTTCCAGCTCTGCTTCTTGTGCCACTGCGCGCGCCCCATGGCATTGCGGCCCATCACGCCGGTCTTGATGAACTTGTTCAGGAATTCACGCTGGGGGTCCGAGCGGTTCTGCAGTCCGACCTGGAAGTGGACCTTGCCGTTCTTCTTCGCGGCGCGGGCGATCTCCCGCGCGTCTTCCACCGTGTGCGCCAAGGGAGCCTCGACAAAGACGTGCTTCCCGGCATTCAGGGCGTCGAGGACGATCTGCTTGTGCTGGTGGGTCGGGGTGGCGACAACCACCGCTTCGACGCTCTTGTCCGCGATCAGTTCCTTGTAATCCTCGTACTTGGTCGCATCGGCGGCGATCCGGGCGCCTCGGCGCAGGTAGGCGCCATAGTGATCACAGATGGCCTTGACCGGGGCATTGGGAATCTGGGCGAGGTTCTCGAGGATCTCGCGGCCGCGTGTGCCGCAGCCAATGAGACCCATACCGACGGGCGGCGAGGCCTTGGCGTCATACTTGGTTTCGTCGTCGGCGGCTTTGTCCTGGGCCTTGATTTCCACGACGCTCATGGCGCCGAACAGCGAGGCGATCGTGCCGCCGGCGAGAAACTGGCGGCGATTCAGATCCTGGCGATCCGTTTCGTTTTGGTTTTCTTTTTTCATCGAATGTCTGCGGGTCGCGCGTCCGCGGGCCGCCTTGGGAGAATGTCGGGACCCGGTGGAAGCGGGGAATCACCTTAAGCG
>JAYOXJ010000488.1:0-238 GCA_038152725.1 Rhodospirillaceae bacterium | reverse complement strand
CTCCATCGCCGCCTGGAACGCCACGACGCTGAGGGGCGGGAGGACAAACTCGGCGGACCAGGGATGCCCGTGGCAAGGTTCCTCCTCGGCGGTGACAGCGCCGGCATTGCCAACGTTGCCGCCGCCGTAGATCTTCGCGTCGCTGTTCACCGCCTCGGTCCAGACGCCTCCCTCGGGAAGGCCAAGGCGGTAGGGCTCGCGGACGACGGGCGTCAGGTTCAGCACGACCAGGACCTTG
>JAYOXJ010000487.1:0-2133 GCA_038152725.1 Rhodospirillaceae bacterium | reverse complement strand
GATATGGCTTTCTGATCAGGCCTTTCCATTTGTTTATTGCTACTCGGGTTCTTTGAACTCTTGGTTGTATATTTTACTTGAATCTGCCAATGGCTCAGTCTTGCGTGCCTACGATTATTCGACTTCAAGTTGGGTAAGTTACCAGGGTGGTTAAACTAACGCTGTTAGCACTGTCATAAGGGCTCGCCAATCCTGTGCACAGTTTTTAAGAAAATCGTTTCAATGAAGCCATTTATATCTTTGTACACCAGACGGGAGCTGCTTTGGCAGTTTTTGCTTCGTAATGTAAAGTCAAGGCATCGAGGAAGTATACTGGGTGCTTTTTGGTTGGTGGCCAATCCCTTGCTTATGCTCGGGTTGTATGTCTTTGCCTTTGGGGTGGTTTTTGGCGGTCGGTTTACAAATTCTCCTGATGAGTCTACCATAGACTATGCCTTAGGAGTATTTCTCGGCTTAAATGTACTGGGTTTGATATCAGGTATTATTGGTGGGGCTCCTGGAATCATCGTGAGTCAGCCAAATTTTGTAAAAAAAGTAGTCTTTCCCCTGGAGATTTTACCGGCGGCAACCATGGGTGCTTTGGCCTATGATTTAATGATCAGCTTTGGGCTTTGTATTTTTGGGGTCCTGTTGGTGGGTCCTGGGCTTACAATATCCTTCCTTTATGCACCGATTATTTTATTTCCTGTTTTTCTAATTGCTTTGGGTTTAGCATGGTTTTTTTCCGCACTCGGAGTCTTTATTCGAGATGTTGACCAGATGGGTTCTTTTCTCGGGCTTGCCTTGCTATATTCTAGCGGTGTTTTTTATTCAGCTGCAAAAGCCGAAGCAACTGCACCCTCTATTTGGCAATTTTTACAGTGGAACCCACTTCTTCAAATTGTAGATTCACTGAGGCAGGTGATTTTATGGGGCGGGGAGCCAAACTGGATAGGCATTGGATATGCATGGATATTTGGAATCCTTACCGTTTTATTTGGTGCATGGTTTTTTAATCGTTTGCGCCCCGCATTCGCGGATGTTTTGTAATTACTAGTTCAGTTCATAGAGCCTTTTGGCTATTTTTTTCCAATTGTGCTTAGTTGCCCATACAACACCTGCTTCTCCCAAGGCTTTCCTCTTTTCTGGCTGTTCGATTAACTTCATTAGATTCTCCTTCAATTGATCGGGCTTATTAGGGTCTGATAATAAGCCTGTTTTGCCATCCACTACTGCATCTTCAACACCACCGATACAATGTGCTAGAATCGGTAAACCATGGGCTGATGCTTCCAGGTAAACAAAACCAAAACCTTCCACACTGTTGGGTAATGGTTTTGATGTCAGGGCGAAGATATCTGCATTTTGATAAGCCTCCTGCAGATCCTTATTGTTTAGGTCACCTAGAAAATAAACATCGCATCCGATTTGCTTACTATACTCGAAAATCTTTTGGGCATACCCAAGCTAGGTTTTGGGTCCAACAAACAAGCAAGTTAGTCGCTCCTTCAATTCGCTCGGTAGTTTTTCAACTGCATCGAGAAGTTCATATTGGCCTTTGCGTGGATGGATTCTCCCAACACATAACAAATTCAAGTCTTTCTTGGCGTAATCTCGGGTTTCCAGGGGATTTGACTTAGGTAAAATGTTTCTTGCTGGTGCCCCAGGAATTAATTGTACACGATTTTGAATTTCCGTGCAGAATCTAAAAAGTTTTACTTCGTTATATTTAGATAGGACATGAATTCCATCTGCTTTTCTTAACAAATTTCGAAAAAGTATTCTTTCCACGGGATTTCTCGAAAATTTGGATAACTCGGATCCATGGATAGTAATAATCAGTTTTGCCGGTTTGGGTAGTATCCATCCAAACCGGATTATTGCCCGCAAAGCCCCGGGGTCACCGATATGCAAGGCTACTTTCTGTAGATTATGTGTTTTTAAAAACTTCATAATTTTCCATGAACAACCCCAGCCTTGTGAGCCCGTAAAGGGTAATTGAATTAGTTGTACAGAACTATTTGAGTAAGAGCCTTGTGGTGCTAATACTTCAATGTTTCCTCCTAATTTATTCGTAGCATGTGCCAATTCCTCGCAATACACACCTGCACCCCCACGGGTGGGTGGATATTCCATGGTTAAAAGCTTTATTGG
>JAYOXJ010000486.1:0-2133 GCA_038152725.1 Rhodospirillaceae bacterium | reverse complement strand
GCACCGGTGGTGGTCAGTTCGTCCATGCCGTCGGCGCCGTGCACCACCCAGGCGGACTCGCAGCCGACATTGGAGAGCGTCTTCGCCATCGGCGTGATCAACGCCTTGTCGAAGGCGCCGGTAAGCTGGCGCTTGACCTGGGCCGGGTTGCACATGGGACCCAGAATATTGAACAGCGTCCGGATCCCCAAGGCCGCGCGCACCGGTACGACGAAGCGCATAGCGCTGTGATGGCGGGGTGCGAGCAGGAAACCGACATGCGCGTCGGCGATGGACTTCTCCACCAGCGCCATGTCGCAATCGAGATTGACGCCGAGCGCGGTCAGCACGTCGGACGCACCGGCCATGGACGACACCGCCCGGTTGCCGTGCTTGGCGACACTGACGCCGCAGCCGGCGACCACCAGGCAGGCGCCGGTCGAAATGTTGTAGGTGCCGTGGCCGTCGCCGCCGGTGCCGACGATGTCCATGGCGCCCGCCGGCGCCTTGACGGTCAGCATCTTGGCACGCATCGCGCGCACGGCGCCGGAAATCTCCTCGATGGTCTCGCCGCGAATGCGCATGCCCATTAACAAGGCCGCGATCTGCGGCTCCAGCGCCTCGCCGGCCATGATGATGCCGAAGGCGTGCTCGGCCTCATCCATGGTCAGGGTCTTGCCTTCGGCGATCTTGGCCAGGGTCGGTTTCAGGCCGTCGCTCATGCCACGTTCCTTCCGCGCGAGAGGTCGATGAAGTTGCGCAAGATCACCCGGCCGTGTTCGGAGGCAATGCTTTCCGGGTGGAACTGTACACCATGGATCGGCAACTCGCGGTGCGAGACGCCCTGGATCACGCCGTCCTCGCTGCGCGCCGTGATCTCCAGACAGTTCGGCATGGAGTTGGGGGCGATAGTCAGCGAATGGTAGCGCGTCGCCTGGAACGGGCTCGGCACGCCGGTGAAGATTCCGGTGCCGGAATGCGTGATGGTCGACATCTTGCCGTGCATGGGCTTGGGTGCGCGCTCGATCTTGCCGCCGAAAACCTGGCCGATGCACTGATGGCCGAGGCAAACGCCGAAGATCGGTATGGATCGCTGCAGGCGTTCGATCGTCTCGAGGCAGATGCCGGCGCGGTCGGGATCGCAGGGGCCGGGCGAAATGACGATGCCCTCGGGTGCCATGGCGACGATCTGATCGACGGTGATGGCGTCGTTCCGGCGCACGACAACGTCGGCCCCGACCTCGCCCATGTAGTGGGAGAGGTTGTAGGTGAAGCTGTCGTAGTTGTCGATCAGTAGAAACATTTCAAAGGTTTATGGTACTTCGACCGGGTAGGGTCAAGCCTTGGGGAAAGAGGGTTCCGGCCGCCCCTTGACCTTCCCGTTGCTGGAAAGACTATATTCTAACATTATAGCTTACTGGAATGTTGGAGAACGTTCGTGGACGGCACTTCAAATCCCGAAAAGCGGGTCTCGATCAATATCACCGGCATGTCCTGCGCCGGCTGCGTCTCGCGCGCCGAAAAGGCGGCATTGGCGCTCGACGGCGTGCGCACGTCCGAGATCAACCTCGCCATGAAACGCGGCACGATGACCTTCGACCCCGCGCTGGTGACGCCGGACGAGATCGCGCGCGCCATCACCGAGGCCGGCTATCCCTCGACACCGGAGCCGGACCCCGCCAATGTGGGCGCGCATTCTCACCATCACGGACACGATCACACCCACGATCAAGCTCAAGGCCACGATCACGACGAGGACACCGGCGAACTAAAGCACGCATTGCTGTTCGCCGCCGGCTTCACAGCTCCCCTGGTGTTCGTCGCCATGGGCCGCATGCTGCCGGGGCTCGACGGCGCCATGGCCAAATTCATGGACCACCACGCCTGGATGGCGGTCGAATGGGTATTGGCGACGCCGGTACTGTTCTATGCCGGCTGGCGTTTCTTCACCACCGGCTGGAACGAAATCCGTCATGCCGCGCCCGGCATGAATGCGCTGGTGATGCTCGGCGCAGGCGCGGCTTACGTCTACTCCGCCTTCGCGGTGGTGGCACCGGGACTGTTTCCGGCCGGAACCGCCGTCGCCTATTTCGAGGCCGCCGGCGTGATCGTCACGCTGATCCTGTTCGGCCGCTACCTGGAGGCCTTGGCCAA
>JAYOXJ010000485.1:0-2142 GCA_038152725.1 Rhodospirillaceae bacterium | reverse complement strand
CACGCGCGGGCACGCTTTCGGGCGTGGTCTTCAGGGCATCCGCCGTCTCGAGCAGGAGACGGTCATGGGCCTCCAAATAGGCGCGAGCGTCGGGCCCGGTCAGCGCCTCGATACGCCGAACGCCGGCCGAGACGGCGCTTTCGTGGACTATCTTGAACGCGCCGATATCGCCGGTCCGGCGCACATGGGTGCCCCCGCAAAGCTCCACAGAAAACGCCACGCGCTTGCCGCCGTCGTCATTTGCCGCGCCGCCCATGGAAACGACGCGAACCTCGTCGCCGTATTTCTCGCCAAAGAGCGCCAGCGCGCCCGCCTCGATGGCGTCGTCGGGCGTCATCAGGTGGGTTTCTACTGCCGCGTTGACGGCGACCCGGCGGTTCACCTCCTCTTCGACCGCCGCAATTTCCTCGGCGTTCAGGGGCTTGGGGTGAGAAATGTCGAAGCGCAGGCGATCCGGCGCCACCAGCGAGCCCTTCTGAGAAACATGCTTGCCGAGATTGATCCGCAGCGCTTCATGCAGCAGGTGCGTGGCCGAATGATTGGCGCGCAGTCGAGCGCGGCGGACCACATCCACCTGCAGTTCAACTACATCGCCGACAGACAGAGAGCCGTCTGTCACCTTACCTCGGTGCACGTGCAGATCGCCGAGATGCTTTTCCGTTTCGCTGACTTCGACCGCCGCACCGCCAGATACGCGCATGGCGCCGGTATCACCCATCTGGCCGCCGGACTCGCCATAGAAAGGCGTCTGGTTGACGACCACGGCTACCTCCGCGCCTGCATCCGCGCTGTCCACGGGCTTGCCGTCCACGACGAGGGCAACGACCTTGCCCTCCGCCGCCTCAGTGTCGTAGCCGAGGAATTCGGTTGCGCCGTGTTCGTCGCGGATGTCGAACCAGACCTCTTCAGTCGCCGCGTCGCCGGACCCCGCCCACGCGCGCCGCGCCGCCGCGCGCTGCTCTTCCATGGCGGCGTCGAACCCGGACGTATCGACCGAGCGGCCCTGGCCGCGCAGGATGTCCTGGGTCAGGTCGAGCGGGAAGCCGAAGGTATCATAAAGCCTGAAGGCGACCTCGCCCGCGAGCGATTGGCCCTCGCCCAGTCCGTCTGTTTCCTCTTCAAGCAGGCGCAGGCCACGCTCAAGCGTAGTCTTGAAACGCTCCTCTTCCAGCCGGAAGGTCTCAGTGATAAGCGCGTCCGCACGGCCCAGTTCCGGAAAGGCCGCCCCCATGGCGGTCACCAGCGCGGGCACCAGCTTGTACATCAGCGGTTCGCGACAGCCGAGCAGGTGCGCGTGGCGCATGGCGCGGCGCATGATCCGACGCAGCACATAACCGCGGCCTTCGTTAGACGGCAGCACACCGTCGGCGATCAGGAAAGAACAGGCGCGCAGATGATCGGCGATCACCCGGTGGCTGATCTTACCCGGACCATCCGGTTCCGTATTGGATGCATGCGCCGAAGCCTCGATCAGGCTGCGCATCAGGTCGATATCGTAGTTGTCGTGCTTGCCCTGCAGGACGGCGGCGATGCGCTCCAGGCCCATACCGGTGTCGATGGACGGGCGCGGCAGGTCCTCGCGCCGATCAGACGTCACCTGCTCGTACTGCATGAAGACGAGGTTCCAGACCTCGATGAAGCGGTCGCCGTCCTCGTTCGGGCTGCCCGGCGGCCCACCGGGGATATGCTCACCGTGATCAAAGAAAATTTCCGAACACGGGCCGCAGGGGCCGGTGTCACCCATCGCCCAGAAATTATCCGAGGTGGCAATCCGAATGATCCGGTCCTCGGGCAGGCCCGCGATCTTGCCCCAGAGGTCGAACGCCTCATCGTCCTCGGCATAGACAGTCGCCAGCAGCTTGTCTGCTGGCAGACCGTATTCCTTCGTAATCAGGGTCCAGGCCGCGTCGATGGCGTGTTCCTTGAAATAATCGCCGAAGGAGAAATTCCCGAGCATCTCGAAAAAGGTGTGATGGCGCGCGGTATGGCCAACATTCTCGAGGTCGTTGTGCTTGCCGCCGGCACGCACGCATTTCTGAGACGTAGTCGCGCGGCTGTAGGGACGCGTCTCAACGCCGGTGAACACATTCTTGAACTGCACCATCCCGGCATTGGTGAACATCAACGTCGGATCGTTGCGGG
>JAYOXJ010000484.1:0-2149 GCA_038152725.1 Rhodospirillaceae bacterium | reverse complement strand
GGTAGCGTCCCAATAATAAATTGCGCCATCTCTTACATTAATTAAAAGGTCCTCGCCAAAATTGTCCTGGCTACATAAACGTAACGTTCCGGTTTCTACACCTTCTGAGCTAGGATCGCCCCAGCCATCCGCGCCCCACGTACCGGCGCCCCAACCTGAACCAAGAACGACCGTATCTAACCCAACATTTATTTGATATGCCGCCGTAACAGTGCCGCCGTTACCCGTGTCGGAAGCATTCGCCGTGACACTCAGCGTAATAGTATAGGTATCTGCATCCGGTACAGTGACTATCTGATGTTCTGCATTCAAGATAGCCGCGGTTACGTTACCGCCTAATCCGGTGGCCCCCGAAAAAGTTACAAAATCACCAACAACCGCACCGTGTGAAGTATCTGTCACTGTAAGGGTAGCAGAGCCATTAACCGCAGCAAAAGGACCGCTCAAAACTACCGTAGAACGAATGGGCGTAATATCAGTAAAAGAGCCGCCAGACTCTAAATAATATTTTAAATGAGTTCCAACACCTACATAAGTGGTTCTGTTTAACGTGACAAACGGGTGTAACGAACGGCACGTACCACGAAACTGATTTTCAGAATTTTTTACCCAACCGCCCATCTGCTCAGGAAAACCTTCCCGGAAACGAATAAGATTGCTTGCAAAATAGCCGCCTTCATTCGTGTATGAAGTTCTTTCTCGGTCTACACCAGGGCGAAATTGCAGCTTTGTAAGGGGCATTTACTTTTCCCTTGCTACGGCGTAGACGAAGGTTCCGTCGGCCAAATAATGTTAGTTGGGTCTGTTTGTGTTTCGGGTATTTGTCGTAACTCTTGGCGGTAGGTGCGCCATTCAGCAACCTCTTCCGCAGTTAAGGCTACATCTGGCACCTGCGTCCAATCGCATTCATATAGCTTTTTATCTCTAGTTTTACGCACGTTTGCCCATTGTGCATCACTAAGATAGCCGTCCGCATTAGCGGAATATTGTGCTTTTGCGTTGTCTAACGCCTCTTGCGAAACAGGGGCAT
This sequence comes from Rhodospirillaceae bacterium, assembly GCA_038152725.1. GTDB lineage: Bacteria > Pseudomonadota > Alphaproteobacteria > Rhodospirillales > Casp-alpha2 > TMED8. Next base: position 1,119 of record JAYOXJ010000484.1, on the reverse strand, counting down.
AAAACTGATCGTCGTTTGCTACGCTACACTGATCAATAGTTGTGCCAGCAAGCTCTGCAAGTTTTGGTAAGTACCAGTTTAAATCTACCGTAACAAACGCTGCGCCTTCTATTGGTGGGAGAGGAGGCATCACTTACTCCAAAATCGTTACTGAGGCGTTATAAACCATATAGGTAGAACCGGTGCCCGACGTGCGATAAGCATACAGCCAAGGATAAACGTTGTACGGGTCGGCACTGGCAGAAGTACCTTGTGCGGGGAGTTCAAACACCGCTGTGCAATTTACTAGCTCATAAGCATTTGTTGTGACAGTACGTCCATCGGTAATAGTTGTGGTCCAGTTGACTTGTGAATTTGTGGGGCTACCAAAACCTGTTCTTCTCACCCAACCACAACCAATCCAATCTAGCGCACCAAAACTATCGACAACCATCATATTGCATAAGACGGCCTTTGCGTCGGTAGGAATCTCAAATCGATTGCTAGTAGCATTGGCCATGCCGCTCGTATCAAACAAAATATTGCCTGAGCTAAACGTACAATACGTCCACGTATTATGTGCTACTGTCATACTTCCAAGCGTGTTGTTTGTTGCGACGTAAGCCCCACGTGATTTAGCATAGCTATTGGTAATGATAAAATCAGTGCCATCATAGGTAATGTTATAAATGCCACCACTAACGATTTCTCCGCCAACGAGCGTATCCCCGTAGACCGTTTTAATTGTTTTTGCGCCTAAGGAATTGACATTTATGGTGGAGGACGCAGTGTTCGTGAAGTTAGCCTGGAAATAAATAACATCTCCCGCCGTGTATGACCCAAGGGCGGGGGAAAGCGGTAGTGCATACACGTTACTACTACCCGTAGTCACCGCAAACTTAGCCGATCCTCCTACCGCGGCGGTCGTCTGGACCGTGCTATCTGGAAACTTAAAACCGCCAGAGCTACTGTATATCTGGCCCCCAACCTCTAAAGGCACCGTAGGCACTGCTTGCAGTATTCCTACGCGATTGTTAGCCGTGTCTACCTTTAAAGTATTGGTATCAATTGTAACGTCACCAGAGCCCGTAATCGTTGTAAACGATCCTGCGGCTGGAGTTGCCCCACCAATAGCAGCAC
>JAYOXJ010000483.1:0-2155 GCA_038152725.1 Rhodospirillaceae bacterium | reverse complement strand
ATGATCACCATGCCGAGCGTCGGTCTCGCCCAGGTGCTGGCAGCCGCCGGCTTCGACTGGCTCGCCTTCGACATGGAGCACGGGCCGATGACCATCGAGTCGGTGCACGGCATGATTAACGCCACCGCGGCGTCTGATTGCGTGACGTTGGTGCGCCCGCCGGCGACGACGCCGTGGATCGCCAAGACGGCGCTCGATGCCGGCGCCCTCGGGCTGCTGTTCCCGATGGTCGAGACCGCCGAACAGGCGGCCGAGGCGGTTGCCGCCGCCACCTACCCGCCCAAGGGCCGGCGCGGCTTCGGTCCGTTCCACGCGCCGGAGCGCTGGGGCGTCTCGATGCTCGACTACGCCCGCGAGGCGGACGCAGCGATCCTCAAGGTGCTGTTCATCGAACATATCGACGCGATCGGACGGATCGACGACATCCTCGCCACCGACGGCATCGACGTCGCCTTCATCGCCCCTTTCGATCTATCGCAGAGCCTGGGCAAGCCCGGCGACTTCGACACGCCCGAATTCAGGGAAGCGCTGGCCCGCGCCGAGGTTGCGGTCAAGTCGTCGTCGGCGCACCTGGGCGGGCTCGCCACCAACGCCGAACACGGCCGCGCCATGCTCGAGCGCGGTTACAAGTTCCTGATGCTCGGCTTCGACGGCCTGATCATCCAGGGCGCGGCGCGCGCCATCCTGGACGGCGTCAAATCGTAACTTGAACGGCGACCGGCGGCCTTCGGCTCAGCCGGCTGTGCCCTTGTGGTCCTTGTCGAGCGCGGCGGGGTAATCCTTGCTCAGCTGCTCGCGGGCCGTGCCTTCGAGCTTCGCCAGCTTGGCGCGGACATCGGCCTCGCTGATCGACTTGCCCTTGGCGGCGATGTCGGCCATCACCTTGCGCATCACGTCCTCGTCGCCGGGCTCGTCCAAGTCGGCGACCACGACTTCCTTGGCATAGGCCTCGGCGTCGGCACCGGTGATGCCGAATTCGCCGGCCAGCCAAAGGCCGAGCAGTTTGTTGCGCCGCGCCGCAACCTTGAAGGCAAGCTCCTGATCCTGCTTGTACTTGGCTTCGAAACTTTTTTCGCGGTCGCTGAAGGCGTCGGCCATGGCGCTTTCTCCGTGATGGCGGTTTAGGTATCCATTGTTTAGTCCGGTGCATCGGCGTTCGCAACCTCAAGCGCCGTGTTTTTTCGAGGGCTGGCGGTACTGGGTCGCAGGCGCTATCTAGGAAACATGTGCACCGTCGTCATCCTCAGCCGCCCCGGCCACCCCTGGCCGCTGATCATCGCCGCCAACCGCGACGAGTTGCAGAGCCGCGCCTGGCTGCCGCCGGGCCGGCACTGGCCCGACCGCGGCCATGTCGTCGCCGGCCAGGACCTGGAGGCCGGCGGCACCTGGATGGCCTGCAACGACGACGGCGTCGTCGCCGCCATCCTGAACCGGCGCGGCTCGCTCGGACCGGCCGCCGGCAAGCGCTCCAGGGGCGAACTGCCGCTCGAAGCCGTCGACCATGCCGAGGCCCGCGTCGCCGCCAAGGCGCTGGCGCAGATCGAGCCGACCAGCTACCGCAGCTTCAACCTTGTCGTCGCCGACGCCAAGGGCGCCTTCTGGATTCGCTCCGACGGCGAAAGCGTCGAGAACCACGCCATCCCGACGGGTCTCTCGATGATCACCGCCGGCGAACTCAACGACGTCGCCACCTCGGACCGGGTGCGCTTTCACCTGCCCCGTTTCCGCGCCGCACCGGCGCCCGATCCCGCCACCGACGACTGGTTCGCCTGGGAGGCGTTGATGGCCTCCGAGGAGCGGGCCGCCGGCGCCGACTACGGCGGGGCCATGAACATCACCACCGAGAACGGCTTCGCCACCGTGTCGTCGAGCCTGATCGCGCTGCCCGACCCGGCCATCGCCGGCATGCGTCCGGTCTGGAAGTTCTGCTCGGGCCGGCCGGGCAAGCTGCCCTACCGGCCGGTCGAGTTTTCCTGAACCAAACCCGTCAGTTCCGGACCTGAACCCGATAATTGAGCACCGCGTCGGCGCCGGCGGCGACTTCGATCGTCCAGCGCGCGCGGCCGTCGGCGCGCTCGTGCGCGCGGTCGGAATCCAGGATCGTCCAGTCGCCTGGTATCACCTCGACGACCTCGACCATGGCCGGGCGCGAGCC
>JAYOXJ010000482.1:0-2158 GCA_038152725.1 Rhodospirillaceae bacterium | reverse complement strand
CATCCAGCCCCTCGCCTGGGGTATCGGTCAGCCGATATTCGCCGCTTTCGCCGAGAAATACGGCAACCGCCTCGCCATCACCATCGGCGCCGTCGTCTATGCGTTCGGCCTGGTACTGTCGTCGGTCTCGACCACGCCGGAAGCGCACCAGTTCCTGGAAATCCTCGTCGGCTTCGGTGTTGCCGGCACCGGCTTCGGCGTCATCCTCGCCGTCGTCGGCCGTGCCGCCGCCGAGGAGCATCGCTCGATGTCGCTCGGCATCGTCACCGCCGCCGGTTCCGCCGGCCAGATCGTCGGCCCGCCGTTCGCCGACGCGCTCTTGCGCGTGATGCCGTGGTCGTCGGTGTTCGTCGTTTTCGCCGGCGTCATCCTGCTGGCACTGCTGGCGCTGCCATTCCTGCGTGCGCCCGAACAGGACCAAACCGGCGGACAGACCGAATCCATGAGCCAGGTGCTGGTCGGTGCGCTCAAGGACCCAACCTATTCGATGATCTTCCTCGGGTTCTTCTCCTGTGGCTTCCAGCTCGCCTTCGTCACCGCCCACTTCCCCGCCTTCGTCACCGAGGTCTGCGCCGCCATTCCGGTCGACAGCAACTTCCGCGCACTCGGCATCAACTCGACTTCGGCCCTGGGCGCGGTGTCGCTCGCCCTGATCGGCATGATGAACGTGGTCGGCACCATTACCGCCGGCGCGCTCGGCAAGCGGCGGCCGAAGAAGTATCTGCTGTCGTTGATCTATACCGGGCGCACCATCGCCGCCGCCGCGTTCATCCTGATCCCGATGACGCCGACGACCGTGGTGGTGTTCTCGCTGGTCATGGGCTCGCTCTGGCTCGCCACCGTGCCGCTGACGTCGGGGCTGATCGCGCACATCTACGGGCTACGCTACATGGGCACGCTCTACGGCATCGTCTTCCTGTCGCACCAGTTGGGCTCGTTCCTCGGCGTGTGGCTCGGCGGCTACATGTACGACCGCTTCGGCTCCTACGATCTGGTGTGGTGGGTCGGCGTCGGCGTCGGCGCGTTCTCGGCGATCATCCATCTGCCGGTCCGCGAGGCACCGAAGCCCGTGCTCGCCCGAGCCTGACGGGCGCCTGATGGCCCACATCACCATCACGCCCGCCGCAAAGACCGTCACGGTCACGGCGGCGGGCGAGACGGTGGCGACCAGCGCGAACGCCCTCGAACTCCGCGAAGGCAGCTATCCGCCGGTGCTCTACATCCCAAAGCACGATATCGACATGGGCCGCCTCGCCCGAACGGCGACCCGTTCGCACTGCCCGCACAAGGGCGACGCCAGTTATTGGACCATTTCCACCGCCAACGACGCCATCACCGACGCCGGCTGGTCCTACGACACGCCCTTCGATGCGGTCACCGTGATCATGGATCACATCGCCTTCTATCCCTCGAAGGTGCGGATCGAAACGAGCTAGGGTAACGCCCTTAGCATGCCAGCCATGCGCGGCACCCACTTGGCCGCCCCCTGCCCCCATGATAATGTTTTGAAACCAATAGTTTGCGGTTCGCACTGCAAAACATTGGCGGAATCCATGGGGGCCCCACCGCACATGCCGTACCAAACCATCCAGGTCGATCCGATCACACCGGTCATCGGCGCCGAGATTTCCGGCGTCGACATCTCCAAGCCGCTCGGCAACCAGACCTACCAGGAAATCCACGACGCGCTGATGGCGCATCAGGTGATCTTCTTCCGCGACCAGGTGATGACGCTGGATCAGCACAAGGCCTTCGGCCGCCATTTCGGCGAACTGCACATCCACCCGACCGAGCCCGCGCCGGAAGGCCATCCCGAGATCATCACCATCCACGCCGACGAGAAATCCAAGGCCGTCGCCGGCATGAAGTGGCATTCGGACGTGTCTTGCGAAATCGAGCCGCCGATGGGCTCCATCCTGCACATGCTGACCGTGCCGCCGTCCGGCGGCGACACCATGTTCTGCAGCACCTATGCCGCCTACGAGTCGTTGTCGCAGCCGATCAAGGACATGATCCAGGACATGAAGGCCTGGCACGAGTCGCGCCACGTGCACCGCGACCGCCTCGGCCACAAGGGCCAGCTTCGCGACGGCATCGACGTCTATCCGGAATCGCTGCACCCGATCGTGCGCACCCATCCGGTCACGGGCCGCAAGGG
>JAYOXJ010000481.1:0-2168 GCA_038152725.1 Rhodospirillaceae bacterium | reverse complement strand
GGACCTACTAATTACAGTTTAGAATGCTTCTAAGTTGCATTCTAAAATAAAATAAAAGCTTCAAGCAGCGAGCGTCAAGCTTCAAGCTTGACAATTGTTGTAGGATGTTATAGGATTAATTTATGAAAGATATATATGTAAAAAAAATAAACGTATACGGCAATGAGCTGCTGTATCCGGACTGTGAGACGTCGACTCTTCTGTCGCGTCTATTGCCAACGAAGACCTTCAGCCTGGGAGATATTAAGATCCTGAAGTTGCTGGGTTACAAAATCAAAACTAAAGCGGAGGAGCTATGAACTATAGATCCCATAATAACCTGCTAAGATATTTTATTGAACCACATGATCAGCTGCCCCGGTCCTACCTGGCCAGCTGTAAGAAATTTTTTAAAGAGTTAAGCGCCAAGCAGCAAGCGGCAAGCGTCAAGCTGCAAGCAACAAGCTGTAAAAAATTATTGCACACGCCGGGAAAGCGTGTTAAGAATAGATTCAACAGAAAGGTATAATATGAAAACAGAAGAAGCAAAAAATATAACAGGGTCATTAAGTAAACCCTCTAAGATGCCGGGTCATGCCTATGGTATACCAGCGGCCGAATGCAAGACTGGAAAGAAGCTGCAGGACGTCCCGGGTTCTACTTGCTATAAATGCTATGCAACAAAAGGTTGTTACGTATTTCCAGTTGTACAAGCAGCTCAATATAGAAGGTTGGAGGCAATTAAACATCCTCTATGGGTCAAGGCTATGGCAGCTCAAATCAATTCAAAAAAATCAAAATATTTTAGATGGCACGATTCCGGAGACATACAGAGCCTGAAGCACTTAGCCAAAATTTTTAAAGTTGCAAGGTTAACGCCAGACGTTGCGCACTGGTTGCCAACACGTGAAGCGTGGACTCAAGCCTACCAGGACCGGGCACCTAGTAACTTGATTATAAGATTCTCAATGCCGATGGTAAATCAGGAAGCAGCCGGCAATTGGCGTAACACGTCAACGGTTGTCACTGATGAGAATAAAGCAACATGTCCAGCGCCTAAGCAAGGCAACGCCTGCGGTGACTGTAGAGCATGTTGGACGCCTTCTGTTAAAAATGTTGCATATCTTGCACATTAAAGTTGTGGCTGGCCTCCAGGTGGATCCTAGTATTCAGGGAACCTGCGAGGGTTCACCCGGAGACCAGTCATGACTCACGTCTTCAGACATCCAAAGTATTATGAAGAGCTCAGGAAGAAGCGAAGAGAAGAGAAGGAAGGCACAAGCCCCGAGCAACAAGCTTCAAGCTCCGAAGCTTCAAGCCACGAGCATCAAGCACCAAGAGATTCAAGCTTCAAGCGACAAGCGTCAAGCGACGAGCAGCAGGGTTCAAGCGACAAGCCTCGAGCGACAAGCTCCAAGATATCTTTACCTTCATAAAGTTTCACGTCTCTAGAAGCGAGAGACTTAACTAGGATAAATGTGTTCTTAGGGTGCCTAATATGGAAGGCAATTTGATGAGGTGAGAACCGTACTTTCTTACTACTGGTTACTTTCAGTTCAATAGTGAAAAAGTGGCCATTAGTATTGTAGACCAACAAATCAGGAGTACCATGTAGGCTAATGTTTTCAATTCTAATAAGTGAAAATTGTTTAAAATATTTTTTAATTTCTGCATAAAATTTTGACTCGGGTTTCAAAGTAATTATAACTTTCCAATAACCTTACCCATTTTGTACTGTTCTGGCTTTATCGTAATAACTAATCTGTGGCTCTCTCTAACACCTATTAATTTATTTTCAAGAAGTTTTATATTTTCGATGTCATAAAATGATCCATCAGGTAGACAAACTTGAACCCTAGCATTCTGCACTACAGGAGATACTAAGAATTTGTCTAATACTTGTCTAAATAACTTTCCGCTAATCATAATTTCTTTATTCCGGGTGGTTCCACTCTCGCTTTGCCACCCGCAATTCAAAGTGTATATATACAATTGATTTGTACTAAATGTTACGCTATAAGTCAACTATGACACAAGAAAAAAGACTTACAGAAATGCAGAAAAAATTTGCATATGAGTTAGTTACCAATGAAGGTCGTAAGACTAAAACTGAATGTGCTATTGACGCAGGTTATGAAAAAGACTCTGATGAATTATCATAGCTTGCAAATGTTTTCAGCATATTATTA